>CAMNFX010000065.1 GCA_946537585.1 uncultured Lachnospiraceae bacterium | reverse complement strand
AGTCGACGTCTGTGAAGATCTCATCCCAGTTGAACTCATCCCGCTTTGCCAGCGCGATGGAGGAGCCCGCGCGGTCATAGATTACCTTGCTGCCGCGCTGGGAGGCGCCCTTCTCGCAGAAGTAGATGCCCAGACGGGGACCGCCGACCTGCATAAGGGAAGTGTCCACACCGTAACGGCGAAGTGCGTTGATGGCATTCTGACCGATCTCGTTGTCGGGCACTTTGGAGACATAGGCGACGTCGTTTTTGTAGTTGGCCAGGGAGACCGCGACGTTTGCCTCACCGCCGGCGTAGGTGGCCTCAAAAACCGTGGTCTGAACAAAGCGCTGATATCCGGGGGGATTCAGACGCATCATGATTTCACCGAACGTAATTACTTTTTTCATACAATCCATCCTCCCTGATCACTTTCCAAACTCTTCGACGACCTGGACCAGCTGCTTTGCCACTTCGGTGATCTTATCGAATTCGCCGTTCTCGATCCACTTCTTGTTTGCGAGATTGCCGCCGATGCCGGCACCGCAGGCGCCTGCTTCCAGGTATTCCTTCAGATTCTTCTCATTGATGCCGCCCACGGCAGTCATTTTGATATGACTGAGCGGTGCACGGATGGCTTTCAGATAGCCGGGACCCATGGAGCCGAGGGGGAATACTTTCACATAGTCCGCACCGGCATTATGGGCGGTTTTGATCTCGCTGGGCGTGAGTGCACCCGGCATGGAAACCAGACCCAGTTCTCTGGTGCGTTTGATGACGGCGACATCCGTGTCCGGGGAAATGATGAAGGCGCCGCCTGCCTTTGCAGTAAGTTCGACCAGTTCCGGCGAAGTGACAGTGCCTGCCCCGACGAACATTCTGCCTTCATACTCCT
Source organism: uncultured Lachnospiraceae bacterium (assembly GCA_946537585.1). Classification (GTDB taxonomy): domain Bacteria; phylum Bacillota; class Clostridia; order Lachnospirales; family Lachnospiraceae; genus Avilachnospira. The sequence goes on along the minus strand of CAMNFX010000065.1, from coordinate 6,572 downwards.
TTGCCAGAGCACCGATGGTGTCGGCGGTAGCCTGCCAGGTCTCCGGCTTTTTCTGGTCATAGGTAACTTCCATCAGTCTGATCCCGCCGGCATACAGCGCCTCGGCAACCGCAAAGCACTGTTTGGGATCCGCACCGCGGACAATCGCTATGATCTTATACTGGTCAACGTACTGCAGAACCTGTTCTCTCATAATGATCTCCTCCTTTACCACTCGGCTATAACGCCGTCGCTGTCGCGCCAGATGGGGTTGTGCCAGTCATGGCCTTTGGCCGCCATCTCGCGCACGTACGCTTCGTTGATATCAACTCCGAGGCCGGGCAGGGTCATCAGGTCACAATAACCGTCTTTCCACTGGAAGACTTCGGGATTGTTCAGATAGTTAAGAATGTCATAGCCGGCGTTATAGTGAATGCCGGCACTCTGCTCCTGAATAAAGGCATTCGGCGAGCAGAAGTCGACCTGCAGGCAGGAGGCCAGCGCAATCGGACCGAGCGGGCAGTGCAGAGCGACAGAGACGTCAAAGGCTTCCGCCATGGCCGCAATCTTGCGCGCCTCGAGAATGCCGCCGCAATGGCTGACATCCGGCTGGACAATATCAACACCGCCGCGGGTGAGCATGTGCTTAAATCCCCAACGGGTGAAATTCCGCTCGCCGGTGGCAATCGGCGTGTAGCTGCCGCGGGCAAACTCCAGGAATTCATCCTCATTTTCACACAGGACCGGTTCCTCGATGAACATGAGGTGATAAGGCTCGAGCATGTGGATCAGCTGCTTGGCCATGGTCTTGTGGACGCGGCCGTGAAAGTCGACCGCAATACGCATGCCGGGGACAGCCTCCTGAATCGCAGCCACGCGTTCCACCGTGGCCTCCAGCTTGTCATAGGTGTCAATCCAGCGCAGCTCGTCCGTTCCGTTCATCTTGACGGCCTTGTAGCCCTGGGAAGCGGCGACTTTGGCTTCGTTCCCGGTATCCCGGGGATGATCTCCGCCGATCCAGCGATAGACTTCGATCCGGTCGCGGCACTTGCCCCCGAGCAGATCATAAACCGGCACGCCCAGCGCTTTGCCCTTGATGTCCCACATCGCCTGTTCAATCCCGGAGATTGCGCTGGTCAGGATCGGACCGCCGCGGTAGAAGCTGGTACGATACATCTGCTGGAACGCATCCTCAACATCTGTGGCGCTGTGCCCGATCAGCTGGTCGCCGAGTTCTTTCACGGCAGCGGCGACACTGTCTGCCTTGCCCTCACAGACCGGCTCGCCCCAGCCGACCAGACCGTCATCCGTGGTCATCTTAAGGAACAGCCAGCGGGGCGGGACTTTAAATAGTTCGAGTTTCGCAATTTTCATGGTATTGAGTCCTTTCAGTCTTATTCTGCAGAGTTTGATGTTTCCAGGGCCTCCTGCTCAGCCTGTGCTTTGGCTTCACGCTTCAGAAGACGCGGGGCCAGAATAAGCGACAGGACAGAAAGGGAAATCAGAATGATGGAAGGAGTATTGGAGATGAGGGGAAGAAAAGCACCCTTGCTTACCATCAGTGCACGGCGCAGGTTGGTTTCTGCCAGGGGACCAAGAATAAAGCCAAGGATAATGGGGGTAATAGGGAATTCCAATTTATTCATGACAATACCGACAATACCGAAAATCAACACGATCCATGCGTCGAAGATCCGGTTATTGACAGCGATCGCACCGACAAGGGACAGGACCATGATAATAGGCAGAAGGATATGCTTGGGAACCGCGAGCATGCGAACGAACAGCTTGATGCCAAAATACTGAAGAATCACGCAGAAAATATTCGCCAGCATCAGCGCAACGAAAATGCCGTAGATGAAATCCGCATTCTTGGTCATGACCAGGGGACCCGGCTGGAGGCCGTGAACCATCATGACGCCCAGCATAACCGCGGTGAAGGTATCTCCCGGAATACCAAGGGCAAACAGTGGGATCATCGCACCGCCGACACAGGCATTATTGGCAGTCTCAGATGCAACCAGACCACCCATGTACCCTTTGCCGTATTTTTCCGGATGCTTGGAGGTGGATTTGGAAACAGAGTAGGCCACAAGGTTGGCTGTCATGCCGCCGATGCCGGGCAGAATACCAATGAAAGCGCCCACTACGCCGGATGTGAGCATATTCACAAACTGCTCTTTGAATTCCAGCCAGGAAAAGCCGAAACCCTTAATCTTGTAGTTGGTTTCAATCTTGACTTTCTTATCGAAAGACTTGGAAGCATTGATCAGCTCGCCGACGGCATAGATACCGATCAGCGCCGGAATCAGGTTTATGCCGGCATCCAGAGCATGAATCCCCAAGGTCATGCGGGTGGTGCCGTCAACTTCTGACGCGCCGATAAAGGAACAAAGTAAACCCAGGCAGGCCACGGCGAGGCCTTTCCAAAGGTTCTTGCTGGAGAGAGAGATCACCATCGTCAGGGCAAAGAAAGCCATCCAGAAGTAGTCGGCCTTCCCAAAGTTGATGGCAATGCTGGCAACGGGGCCGGACAGGAAGAACAGTGCAATAAAACCGATGATGGATCCTAAAAATGAGTAGAAGATACCGGTTCCAAGGGCCTTCCCGGCTTCTCCTTTCCGTGCCATGGGAGCACCGTCAAACTGAGTCGCCACGTTTGAAGCAGCACCGGGGATGTTCAAAAGAATGGCAGAGATCAGACCGCCGGAGCAGGAGCCTATATAGATGCCCATGATCAAAGCAAAGGCCGCCATGCGGGGCAGTTTGTAAGAGAGAGGAAGAACCAGAACCAGAGCAGTATTCCCGTTGAGACCGGGCACACAGCCGAAAACAACGCCCAAAAATACACCGAACGCGACCATGGCTATGTTCAGCCAACTGGCCATCTGTTGGAAACCTTGGGCAAATAATTGCAGCATACCAATTTCTCCTTTCTAATGACACAGATCAGCCGAAAACAGACCGATAGAGATAACCCAGCCCGAGATCTACAGGCGATACTTTCGGAACGGCAAGACCAAAGGCGCAGCCAAAAATAATGTAGATCACCAAAGTGGCAATCAAGGCAATCAGAAGGTTTTTCAGCCAGCTTTTTGCGGAGAGGTCTGCAGAAAGCAGCGTAATCTGTAAGGTCAGAAAGCAGAAAGTGGAAATGGTAAAACCGATACGGGGCATTGCGATGAGATACAGAAGAATCAGCAGCAGTGTAAGGGGCATGGTGATTTTCTGGAAAAGATGACGATTGCGGATCTGTGCCTCTGTCATGCCAACACAGTCTTCGCTGTCATCGACGATTTCCAGAGGGGGGACTTTCCCACGGGAAGAGCTGATGATCCACTTAACGATGATGATGATGCCAAGAACAAACATGGCGATGGCCACGGCTTTTGGAATGGCATCGGGTGCAAGGCGGCCACGACCAGCCTTCATGAAGGATTTTGTACCAATGGTCGTCCAATAGAAAAAGGCAGCGAGAGCCATGACGACCAGCCCCGAGATGAGATCGGTATAATTCTTTCTTTGTTTGTTGTCCATCTTAAACTTGCCTCCCATGTATTGAAATGCGGCAGGTAACGCGATGGATACCTGCCGCGTGCTCAGGGGCCAGAAATCAGACCGCAAGGGCCTGATCTGCTTAGCCCATCAGAGCTTCTGCCATGGGGGCATAAACCTCCTGGATGCCCTTCATGAATGCAACGCCATCCTCACCGGGCTGGAAGTTGGCATGGAAGTTGTAGAGGTCCAGAGCATTGGAGTAAGGCTCCATTGTGACAGCCTCTTTCACTGCCGCAGTGAAAGCGTCAACGATTGCAGGATCGGTGCCCTTCTTGAATCCAAAGTAGTAGAACCACTCTGCGCCAAAGGGGAAGCCAAGCTCGTCAGAGCAGGGGATGTCGGGGAAGTTTTCGTTGCGCTCATTGCCGAGGACGCACAGAGGAATGAAATCACCGGTCTCGATGTATTCCTTGCCCTGGCTGTAGAGACCTTCCAGAATGTCGCACTGACCACCGAGGAAAGCGACAGTGCGGTCACTGGCAGCGCCAAGGTCGATGCAGTCAACTTCGATATCAAGGGCCTGCATAAGGGCAAGTGCGTGCATGTGGAGAGTTCCGCCCATTTCGACAGCATAGGTCAGCTCATAGGGATTCTCGCGGGCGTAGTTCACGACATCTTCAAAGGTCTTCAGGCCTTTGTCGTTGTCCTTACGGACAAAGAGGCAATACGTGTTGCCGCCACCGGTTACTGCGGAGATGTCAAGTGCATCTTCCCACTTCCAGTCTTCATCCATGCGGCCCAGCAGCTCAAGCAGCAGGGTATCGACATGGTGATAGAACACCGTGTAGCCATCGGCATCCCGATTCTGCAGTTCGGTCATGGCGACCGTACCGGCACCACCAGGCATGTTGGTCACAACAACAGGCTGACCAAGCAGCTCTGTCAGGGAGGCAGTGATGGCACGGACAGTAGTATCAGTGTCGCCACCGGGACCCGCGGGGATCAGGACTTCGATTGCCTTCTCGGGATAATCGGCGAAGGCAACTGCGGAGGTGCCGAGCATCAGCACGACAAGGACCATTGCGACGAGGATCTTGAGATTTTTCATGGGTACGCTCCTTCTGAAAAATATTTCAATGACCTTTTCAGGTCTATTGATCACAACAACCACATAACATATAACATATAACATGTCATACAAGCAACCCTTAAGAGAAAGCGTTCCTTACAAACAGGGACGCGCTTTCATCTATGTATTTTTAAAGAAATGATGGAGTCTTGTAAGATTATATTTCCCCATCTCTGCATAATCGTCAATGACCTGGCGGGTTTTCTTATTGCGAAGGTTTTCCACGATCTGACGGTGGGAGGAGACGCCAAAGCCGCGGGAGTCGGGGACCGCGTTCATTGCGGTGAAGACACCGACGATCGTATTCTGATTGGCAACCATAGAGCGGATCAGCAGATCATTGTGACTGGCGGAAACCACGGCGAGATGAAAATTGAAATCAGCAAGGTTATATGCTTCGTTGTCCTTATAAGCCGCCTGCATGGCATCCACGCACTGTTCCATCCGCAGGAAATCTTCTTCTGTTGCAGTTTGCCTGGATAATTTAACGGCCGTATTCTCGACCGCTTCACGGAAATCCAGAAAATCCCGATACAGCTTTTCACTCAGGACGATCTTTTCTTCGGTAGGTTCAAAGTTGGAAGGGTTGGCAGCATAGGTCCCAACACCCTGTCGAGTGACAAGCAATTTTTCACCGCGAAGCTTCTGCAACGCTTCCCGGATCACAACACGGCTGACAGAAAACTCTTTGCATAATTCGTTCTCGCTGGGGATCTTTGTACCCTCAGGCCATTTCCCAGAGATGAGGAGATCCCGAAGCTGTGTATAAACCGCGTCGACAAGATTAATTTTCTCAATCCGGACAATATCCATCTCAGTAATCTCCGTAGCCGGCCCTGTAACTTGTCCTACAAGTTACCTGTATTATACATGGGTAACTTCGCAGTGTCAACAGACATGTGCTTTTTCAGCACTTCGCACAGAATAGAATGTTGAAAACTGTGCAAGTTGCCATAACCACTTGACAAGATCTGTTTTTTTACGTATTGTCAATACAATGAGTGAAGGGAGAACGAGACCATGGCGATTGAAAACTTGAAAAAGCAGCATGACAGAGTACGCCTTACACTACTGGTTTCTCTGGTGCTGTTCCTGATTGGCTTGTTTGCGCTTGTATCGCATTGGGACAGCGCGGTTCCAATTATTATTTTTGCCTGTCTTTTCCGGCTGATCGGTGTCTGGCTGGTTCGCAGACCGTATAATGCGGCGTGGATGGAAGCAGAAAGCATTGCTGCCGCCGAGAAAGCGATGGAGGGCGTCACCTATGTCAGGCGTGAGGAAATCGGGGCAGAATTACTCCCGGAGCTCGGGCTTACGCCGGAAATCCGAATCATCCCTCAGAGCCAGCGCTATCATGTCCTGCGGGGGCAAATTGCGGAAAGGAATGTGACTGTTGCAGAGACGGCATTCACGCCGATGAAAGAGAAGAACGGGAGCATAACAGGAAAAACGGTATCGGGGACACTTCTTGTGGCGGAAGACAGCTTGCCGGAAAGCGAGCAATGGGTCATTCTGTGGAGACAGCCATTTGATGGCCTGGTTCCCCTCAGTGAATACTATAACAGCCGGAAACCGGCAGAAGCGCCGCGCGTGCTGCCTGAAAACTGGGCTGCATGTTTTGCGGAAAGTGAAGACAGGAAGTGCTTTGAAAGCGCGGCAAAGACTCTCGCACCATATTGTAAGGATTACGGGATAGCGCTTTCGGCCAGGGGAGGGAAGCTATCGCTCTTTTTCCCCGGCATGTTCTATGCCCGGAAGCCGGATCTCTCACCCGCACCAACAGAAGAACTGCTCCGGCAGGGGACAGTCCCCGGAATTGAGCTGATGAGAGACTTGCTTAAAACGCTCGGAAAGTAAACGCAATAAGCCCTCCCCGGATGGGGAGGGCTTACGAATATGATGATTGGGATCAGATTCTCATGCAGACGTCCCATGCACGCCAGATGACGGTGCGCAGGTTGCCGAT
>CAMNFX010000064.1 GCA_946537585.1 uncultured Lachnospiraceae bacterium | reverse complement strand
GCACTAATTGCTCCGGTGTTCATAAAATATGAGTTTTGTTTTGTGTCTGCGCGGCTTTTTCATTGATACCGCCCGTCGCTTAACCGGCTCAGGTCAGCCCCTTTTTCAGCTGCCTTCCGACCTTGCCTGCGAAGTACTTCGCGCCGGCGGCACCTTCGATGGAGGCGACTTTTTTGTCGGCGAGGGTGAGGACCAGGGCCAGACGGCTTTTCGGGACATGGACTGCCAGCGGGAACATGTGGCTGCGGATCGCGTCCTGCTCCTCCTTGCTGAGACCGAAATGAAGCTCGCCGTTGGCTGCGGCTTCTTCCGGATGGTGGAGGCAGTACCAGGGCCTGCTCTTGCAGTCTTCTTTCGTTTTGTCCTGATAGTTGATCAGGCAGAAGTCATGCAGGAGGCCGACGCGGGCGGCGCTTTCCGGATCCACGCCCATGCGCTTTGCAAGCCGGTAGGCGGCATAGCCGACACGGATCGAATGTTCATAGGTGTCGGTGCTCCCGTGCCGGGGAATGCCTTTGAGCTTCAGGTACTCCGGATTGGCCGTGATATAGGAATAATATTTTGCAAAGTTTTTTTCTCTCGTACTCAGATCCAATGTCTGTCTCCCTGAAAATATTTAGAAGTGATCATCCAAAGCTGTCTGTACGGTTCATCGGAATATAAGCTGGATCTCCGTGTTCTGTGATTTGCAAGCGGACGCCTGCTGCGGCTTAAGCTGCACAATCGCGTACTTTTTATGAAAATGCTTCTTAAAACCTACATAAATATACATTTCTTTTGTAAAGATGCCAATGCATTTTCGGAAACTTTTATAAAAGATTCATGCTTGCTTTTCTTATGCACGTAAATGGCATCACAGGATTGATTTCAACTGCCTGTTGGTGCTATACTCTATGCGTTGCAGAATGTACTTATAACGAAACTGTTCAGCATCTGTCTGGTTGAATGGCTGAAAAGGCTGAACAGTTACCGGATAACAAAGAAAGTACATCCGTTGTTATTTAAGAATCCGGCAGACTGCGGATCCGGTTACTGGCAGCAGTCTATGCACGGAAATGTATAAAAAGGAGTGATTTACTATGGGACTTGTTACAACGACTGAGATGTTCAAGAAGGCATATAACGGCGGCTACGCGATCGGTGCTTTCAACGTGAACAATATGGAGATCGTCCAGGGTATTACCGAGGCCTGCGCTGAGGAGAATGCTCCTGTCATCCTTCAGGTTTCCAAGGGCGCACGTGCTTATGCGAACCCCGTATATCTGAAGAAGCTGGTCGAGGCTGCCGTAGAGTGCTATCCGGAGCTTCCGATCGCTCTGCACTTAGATCACGGCCCTGATTTTGAGACCTGCAAGTCCTGTATCGACGGCGGTTTCACCTCTGTTATGATCGACGCTTCCAGCAAGCCGTTCGAAGAGAACATTGCCATCACCAGGCAGGTCGTTGAGTATGCTCATGCGCACGGCGTTGTCGTTGAGGCTGAGCTCGGCACCCTGGCAGGCATCGAGGATGAGGTCAAGGTTTCCGCTGAGGATTCTTCCTACACCCATCCGGAAGAGGTTGAGGAGTTCGTCTCCCGCACCGGCTGCGACTCCCTTGCGATCGCGATCGGCACCAGCCACGGCGCATACAAGTTCAAGCCCGGCACAAAGCCGCAGCTTCGTTTCGACGTGCTTCATGAGTGCGAGAAGCGTATCCCGGGATTCCCGATCGTTCTGCACGGTTCTTCCTCCGTTCCGCAGGAGTACGTGAAGATGGTCAATACCTACGGCGGCGCTATGCCGGATGCGATCGGCGTTCCGGAGGATCAGCTGAGAGAGGCTGCCCGCTCTGCAGTCTGCAAGATCAACATTGACTCCGACCTGCGTCTTGCTATGACCGGCACCATCCGCAAGTTCTTCGCGGAGCATCCGGAGAAGTTTGACCCGAGAGAGTATCTGAAGCCCGCACGTGCCAACATCAAGGAGCTGGTACGCCACAAGCTGATCGACGTTCTCGGCTGCGCAGGCAAGGCCTGATCAGAAGGATAATGCAATAGCTGAGTCATTCATATGACAGACCGCATGGTCCGCAATGCGTTAAGGCCAACGCGAACACAGCAGTTTTAAATCAGAATACGATTTCTGTAAGCCCCCGGGAGTTTCCGCTTCCGGGGGCTGCTTTTTTAAAACCCGCGGAACAGCTTTTGCTCCCGGATCCTTTTTTATATATCCTGATCTTTCGAAGATAAGAGATGCCCTGTTTTTAATGGATATCTTTTGCTGAGGGCAAATGAAAAAGCCGTTGACGAAAATGGAATAAAAATACAAAAATGAAAAGAACCTGCTATAATGATAACGCAAAATGACCCTGCTGAAAGGAAAACGGTTTACCAATCAGGCAGGTGCTGAACAGTTACGATAAGGAATACAATGGCGAGTCACGTTTCTGCGGATAAAAAAGAACTTTTTGCGAGGATGCCGGTGCCGAAGGCGCTGTTTACCATGGCGGTCCCGACGATCATCAGCCAGGTGATCAATCTGATCTACAACATGGTCGATACCTTCTTCATCGGGCGGACAGGCAATTCCTATATGATGGCGGCGACCACGGTCACCCTGACCATCATGCTGATGAATATTTCCTTTGCCAATCTTTTCGGGATCGGCGGCGGCAGCCATGTGGCGCGTCTCATGGGTGCGCGAAAGACGGAGCATGCCGGACAGGTGAGCGCATTCTGCGCCTGGGCGACGGTGCTTCTGGCTCTCAGCTATTCGCTTCTGATCGGCGTTTTCATGCGGCCGGTTTTAAGTTTCCTTGGAGCCTCCGAAAATACGATGGATTACGCGAGAAGCTACTGCCTCTTTGTCATCGTGATCGGCACGCTTCCGACCCTGTTTTCGATGGTGCTCGCGCACCTTTTAAGAAACACGGGATATTCGAGGGAGGCAAGTCTGGGCCTCAGCGGGGGCGGCATCCTGAACATGTTCCTCGATCCTTTATTCATGTTCGTCATCCTTCCTAAGGGCATGGAGGTCACGGGCGCAGCTGTGGCAACGCTCCTTTCCAACTGCGCCGCCTGCATTTACCTGATCTATGCCTATCAGAAGGCGGCAAAGAAATCACCCTTAAGCTTAAGCCTTTCAGAGGCTATGAAGATCGACAGGGCGAACCTCCTTGCGGTCTTTCGGGTCGGCATCCCCTCGGCAGTGCTGACGGGACTCTTTGATGTTGCCAACATGTGTGTCAATATCATCGCCGCCGCGCATAACGACATGGCACTCGCAGCCATCGGCATTGCCATGAAGGTGGAACGCCTTCCGAACGCGATCAATGTCGGACTGTGCCAGGGAATGCTCCCGATCGTGGCGTTCAATTACAGCTCCGGGGATCATGACCGCATGCGCGAGGTGATCAGCACCGCAAGAAGATCCGGGCTTATGATCGCCTTCGGGTGCCTCCTGCTGTTTGAGATCTTTGCGGGATTCATGGCGAGGGCCTTTATGAGCACCAGCGCGGGAGATACGGCAACGGCCGTGATGACGGTCACCTATGCCACACTGTTTCTGCGCGTCCGCTGTTTAGGCTCGCCCGTACAGTTTACCAACTACCACGCGTCCTACTGCATGCAGGCCATGGGAAACGGCAGGGGTACCCTGATCCATGCCTTTGTACGGGAGCTTGTTTTCTATATTCCGCTCATGTTTATCCTCGACAGGATCTTCGGGGAGGTCGGCCTCGTGGCGGCGCTTCCGGTCGGAGAGGCCTTAAGCGCTGTCGTGGCGCTGCTTCTTTTAAGCAGGACGATCGAGGATGCCAAAAGAAGAGGCACTTATTGAGAGAGTGGAGTGAAGCGCCCTGCTTCGTGAGGGCTTTCCGCCGTTTTGCCGGTGTGAGTCCGCATAGTCTAAAAAAACGGGCAGGAAGTCTGCCGCAGCTGTTAAGGGCTGAATAACAGCGATCCGGAATACAGGGATAAAATCATCGGGGGCAGACAATAGAAAAGTGCCCACATGTCGGGAATCTCATGATATGATGTAAGAGTGAGAGACCCTGATTTTGCCGTGAGCCTGCTCAACGTCGGAAACAGGGCCCCGGAACTTGCTGATGCCTTCCTTTTCGATCTGCACGGAGGGAAACGAAGACCATGCTGAAAAGTCACGATAAATTTCATTCTTCCAACGGAAAGCGGCTGATCCTTGTCGCGGATGATGAGGTCATCAACCGGGAGATCCTGGGCGCGACCCTGGAGGACGATTACGAGATCCTCTTTGCTGTAGACGGAGAGGATACGCTGAATAAATGCCGGGAGCATAAGGAGATTCTCTCGCTTTTGCTGCTCGATCTGATGATGCCCGTATTTTCCGGGCAGGAGGTCTTAAAACGGCTTCGGGATGATCCGGATCTTCGGCAGATCCCGGTGATCGTCATGACGGCAGACCAGGACGCGGAGGTCGAATGCCTCCATCTCGGCGCGTCGGATTTCATTCCCAAGCCCTATCCCCAGGAAGATGTCATCAAGGCGCGTGTCCGGCGTACGATCGAGCTTTTTGAAGACCGTGAGATCATCAATCATACCGAGCGCGATCCCCTGACCGGACTTTATAACCGGGAATATTTCTACCGCTATGCCGAGCAGTTCGACCAGCACCATCCCGGACTGGAGATGGACGCGATCGTCGTGGACGTGAATCATTTCCATATGATCAATGAGCGCTTCGGCACGGATTACGGTGACGGAGTGCTGCGGCGCATCGGCGAGCGTGTGCGGGAAATGGTCGCGGATACCGGCGGCATCGTCTGCCGGAGAGAGGCGGATACCTTTCTTGTATATTGCCCGCACGGGAAGGATTATGAAGCGATCCTGAAGAACGCCTCGACCGGACTCATGGCAGATGAGACGATCACGAGCGAGGTGCATCTTCGTATGGGCGTCTACCCGGATGCGGACCGTTCCTTAGAGATCGAGCGGCGTTTCGACCGGGCGCAGATGGCTGCGGACAAGGTGCGCGGCAGCTACGCAAAGAGGATCGGCATTTACGACAGTACGCTCCATGAAAAGGAGCTTTACGAGGAACAGCTGATCGAGGACTTCCGCACGGCGATCGCCGAGGAACAGTTCATGGTGTATTACCAGCCGAAGTTCGATGTCCGGCCGGATATGCCGGTCCTTTCGAGCTGCGAGGCGCTGGTGCGCTGGAAGCACCCGAAGCTGGGTCTCATAAGCCCGGGCGTTTTTATCCCTCTGTTTGAAGGAAACGGCCTGATCCAGGAGCTGGATATGTATGTATGGCGGACAGCCGCAAGGCAGCTGAGCCTCTGGAAGGAGGAGCTCGGCTTTTCGGTGCCGGTCTCTGTCAATGTCAGCCGCATTGACCTGTATGATCCGGGCCTGATCGCTGTGCTGCAGGGGATCCTTAAGGAAAACGGACTTTCCTATGACGAGCTGCTCCTGGAAGTGACCGAGTCGGCGTATGCGCAGGATCCGGATCAGATCATCCAGACAGCCCAGCGGCTCAGGAAGCTAGGCTTCCTCATCGAAATGGATGACTTCGGCACGGGATATTCCTCTCTCAACATGATCTCCACGCTGCCGATCGATGCGCTGAAGCTGGATATGCATTTCACGCGTCATGCATTTTCCGGCGAGGGGGATACGCGGATCCTCGAGGTGGTCATCGATATCGCGGATTACCTCGCTGTTCCGGTCATCGCCGAGGGCGTCGAGACCGAAGAGCAGATGCTTGCGCTTAAAAAGCTCGGCTGCGACATTGTACAGGGCTACTATTTCTCCCGGCCTATCCCCGCGGATGAGTATAAGGAGATCCTGCTCGAGGCAAAGGCTGCCAGGGATACGTTAAAAGCAGCAGCTCAGCCTGAGGCATCTTCTGAAATCAAAACGAATGGGAACGGCGCTGCGGGAAGTCTGGCTGCAGGCACGCTGAAGGATGCTTCCGGCCTTGCCGGAGCAGGCGCAGCAGGCTCTGAAGATAAGGATCCGGCCTTAGCAAAAGACAGGAACGCTGCCGCACTTTCAGGCAGCAATGCGGCTGCGGGCGCATCCTCCCTCATACGGGACCCCTCCTACGGAAAGCCGGTCCCCGTTCGGGACCTTCCTTCCTCGCCCAGCTCCGCCCCGCGCGGCATGGCACCGCTTCCGACAGACCCGCCGGATGCGCTCCTCCCGGTAGATACAAAGACGGACACGGAAGCCGGCGGGAAGCGCCGCCACGGGCTGCAGCTTCGCACCACGAGCTATTTCTTTGTGGTTTTCGCCATTCTGGCAGCGGTCGTGCTCTTCATTTCGGATATCCTCGTCACCCGCGGATACAAGCGGATGGAGAAGGCAAGCAACCGCTATATCGTAGCCCAGCTCGCAGCCTCCAACATGGAGTCGGGTTCCGATTACCTGACGGACCGCGTGCGATGCTTCGTCGTGACCGGTGAAACGGACTATCTGCACGACTTCTTTAACGAGGTCAATGTCACCCGCCGCCGCGACCAGGCTCTCGATGACCTCGAGGAGCTTTTAGAGGGCAATGCGGGGTCCGCCTACGTAAGCCTCGCAACAGCTCTGGAGCTCTCCAATGAGCTGATCGGGCGTGAATATGAGGCCATGCGGCTGATGCTTGAAGCGGGGGACTATCCGGAGGCGGAGATCCCGTCGGAAATCGCGGATATCAAGCTGAGCGCCGAGGACCTGGCCCTGACGCCGGAACAGCAGAAGGCAAAGGCCCAGGAGCTGGTGTTCGACAACACCTACATGCATTACAAGGACCGCATCCGGGAAAATGTCAACCTCTGCACCCAGGAGCTGATCCGTTCCTCGAGTCTGGAGCTGGAGACCGCGTCCGCACAGATGGCGCTCTATGTCAATCTGCAGACGGCATTGACCGTCGTGTTCCTGGTGATCGTACTGATGATCGTCTGGTTCATCAACGATCAGGTGAGAAAGCCGCTCTCCCATATGGTGGAGCTGATGCACAGGCAGGAGCCGGTGGATCCCTCGGGCGCGGAGGAGCTGCAGTTTGTCACCCGCATCTATAATAAGATCCTCGACGAGAACCGCGAGGCCCGCGAACGCTTAAGTCATGAGGCCTCTCACGACCGTCTGACCGGGCTCTTCAACCGGGGCGCCTACGAGATGATGCTCGAGAGCGTGGACAAGGAACACATGGCGCTCATCCTTGTGGATGTGGACTATTTCAAGGCGGTCAATGACACCTACGGGCATGACGTGGGCGACCGGGTACTAAAGCGCGTCGCGGATGTGCTCCGGCACAGCTTCCGTTCGGTCGATGTGATCTGCCGCATCGGCGGCGACGAATTCGTCGTCATCATGACCCGTGCCGACAGCACTATGCGTGACCTCGTCATGGGCAAGATCAACCGCGCGAACTATCAGCTGCAGCATCCGACCGATGACCTGCCGCCGGTAAGTTTAAGCGTCGGCGTGGCATTTGCAGACCGTGACAACGCCAAGGGCGACATCTTCAAGGACGCCGACACCGCGCTCTACCGCGTAAAGGAAGCCGGCAGATGCGGGTGTGA
>CAMNFX010000063.1 GCA_946537585.1 uncultured Lachnospiraceae bacterium | reverse complement strand
TGAGATCGCCTCTCTCGCAAATTCATCGTTGTACTCCATGACATAGGTCTGGATCGGAACACGGTCAAAGGGCGGCTCCTCGAGGATGGATAGATCCCGGATCCCGGCAAGAGACATATGCAGTGTCCGCGGGATCGGCGTCGCCGTCAGCGTCAGGACATCCAGGTTCGTCCTGAGGCGTTTGATCTTTTCCTTATCCGCCACGCCGAAGCGCTGCTCCTCATCGATGATGAGCAGCCCCGGGTTTTTAAACTCCACATCCTTCGACAATAACCGGTGTGTCCCGATGACGATATCGATACTTCCGCTTTTGAGCTTTGCAGCCGTTTTTCTGTTCTGCTCCGGCGTGCGGAAGCGCGACATCATCGCGATCTTGACGGGAAACTTCTCCAGCCTCTGCGTAAAGGTGTTATAGTGCTGCTGGGCGAGGATCGTCGTCGGTACCAGAAAGACCACCTGCTTCGAGTCCTGGACTGCCTTGAAGGCGGCCCTGAGAGCGATCTCCGTTTTGCCGTATCCCACGTCTCCGCAGATCAGCCGGTCCATGATACGGCCGGATTCCATATCCGATTTCACGGCCGCAATGGCGCTCAGCTGGTCCTCTGTTTCCTCATAGGGAAACAGCTCTTCGAATTCCTTCTGCCAGACGGTATCCTCGCCGTAACGGTAGCCCTTTGCATGCAGCCGTTCGGCATACAGCTCGATGAGCTCCTTCGCGATATCATTGACAGCCTTGGTGACCCTGGTCCTTGTCTTCTGCCACTCGGTGCCGTTCAGCTTGTTCAGCTTCGGCTTCACGGCGCTGCTGTCGGCGTATTTCTGGATCAGATCCAGTTTTGTAGCGGGAAGGTATAAGTTTCCGCCGTCCGCGTACTCGATCTGAATATAATCCTTGCCCCCGCCGTCCCGTACGATATGCTTAAGCCCGCGGTAAACGCCGATGCCGTGGCTCTCATGGACGACATAGTCGCCGTCCTTGAGCTCCGTCAGGGAGATCAGCTTCTCACCTTCGTATTTCTTTTTCTTCCGGCGCTTTCCGGTCTTCTGGCCGAACATGTCCGATTCGGTGATCAGGGCATAATGTATCTCAGGATAAATAAAGCCCTGCCGAAGGCTGCCGCAGACCACCTCCGTGGTCCCCGGCCTTAAGTCCTTTTCGTTCCCCTCATCCGGACAGTAGGCGTGAATGCCGTAATCCCGCAGGCTTTCCGCAAGCCTCGACGTTCTCGTTCTCGAGGGAGTCAGGACTGTCACGCGGTACCCCCTGTCCTGGTATCCGCGGATATCCGAGATCAGCTTTTCAAAGCTTTCCTTATAGCTGCCGACGGCAGCCGTATTAAAGTGAAAGTTCCGTACCGCCCCGAAATCCTTCAGCGACTCGTCCAGTCCGGCCACCAGAAGACAGCGCCGTGCGCGAAGATCCTCCAGGATCTCTCCGGCGGAAAAAATATCCAGCACAGTGCCCTCATCCCCGCGGATGCCCTTTTCCAGGCGCTGTCTGGCACTTTCCGAAAACTCCTCTTCCACGGCCTCTGCCCTGCTGCGGATCCGCACCGGATCATCCATGACCACGAGCGCTTCCCTTTCAAAGTAGGACAGGAGGGATACGGCCGTTTCCTTTTCTTCCGGCTTTGCACCGTCCGAAATACCGGCAGCCTCCCTCGAAAGCGTCGGAGAGACCGTGTCCGATGCCGGGTAGATCTCTATGGATTCCCGGCGGTCCACCGATCGCTGTGTTGCAGTATCAAAGCTGCGGATGGTGTCGATCTCATCATCAAAAAACTCGATGCGGTACGGTTCGTCCATCGTCATCGGATAAATATCCACGATACCGCCGCGCACAGCATACTGTCCCATGGCTTCGACCTGGGGAGCATGCTCGTATCCGAGTCCGGTGAGGATGCGGCTTAAGTTCCTTGTGGTGATGACCATGCCTTCCGTAAGCCTGAGCCGCTCATTGCGGACCGTTTCTTTTGAGGGGATGCGGTCCATCAGTGCGTCAGCAGTGGTGACCATGATCCCCTTCTCATCCTCCAGAAGATGCCGGATCGCATCCATTCTCTGATGGATAATGAAACTGCCGTGAATATCCGAACTGTAAAAAAGGAGGTCTTTGGCAGGATACTGCCAGACGCCGCCTCCCTGCCTTAAACCGTTCAGATCTAAGACCGCCTGCGCCGCTGTGCGCTCATCCGCGCAGATATAAAGCGCCCATCCCGGCACGGCATTGGCCAGTTCTTTCGCAAGCATGAGCTTCTGCGATTCCATACAGCCCGTTACGCTCAAAGGAGCGGGGGCTTTCTGAAGCTCCCGCTCAAGTTCCCGGTATACGTTTAATGTCTGTAAGGCGTTGTACATATCCGCTCATATATGGGAATGCCGATTAAAGCATTTCCTTATTCTTTTTCATCCGCAGCCAGGTCCAGCCCGTTATAACGGTTCATCGCCTCATTCACACCGTGCTCAATGATACAGAGCGCAGCTTTGGCAGCTGCTTCAAACACTTCCTCCATGACCTCGCGGTCTTCCGGAGCGAATTTTCCGAGCACGTGAGCAGCCAGGTCCTGCTGCTCCTTCTTGGCTCCGACACCGATCCTGACCCTCGGAAACGCGTCGCTGCCGAGCATCCCGATGATGCTCTTCATCCCGTTGTGCCCGCCGGCAGAGCCGCCGCCCCGGATCCGCATGCGTCCGCAGCTAAAGTTGATATCGTCAAGCAGAACAATGATATGATCCTCGGGGATACCGTAATACTGCGCCGCGGCAGCTACGGATTCACCGCTTAAGTTCATATAGGTCTGCGGCTTTAAAAGCATCAGCTTTCTCCCGCCTGTGATGGTGCTGCCGAACAGGCCCTTGAATTTCCGGTCCGTAACGGTCATATGAAGCCCGGCCGCAAGCTTGTCGAGTGCCCTGAAGCCGGCATTATGCCGGGTCTCCTCATATTTCTTATCCGGGTTTCCGAGCCCGGCGATCAGATAGGTTTCCATATATTCGTCATGCCTGATTTTTCTTAAGGATCGCCCTTGCCACACACAGGCCGTTGGCGGATGCCTGCTGCAGCCCGCGGGTCACGGAAGCCCCGTCGCCCATCGCGCGAAGACCCCGGACGGAGGTCTCGAAGTTTCTGTCCACGATGACCTTGTTGGAGTAGAATTTTACCTCTACGCCATAAAGCAGGGTCTCATCGGAGGCAATGCCCGGCGTGACCTTGTCAAGCGCGAACAGCATCTCCTTGATGTCCAGCATGATACGGTACGGGAGCACCAGGCTGAGGTCGCCGGGTACGGCATCCTTTAACGTGGGGATCAGGTTCGTACGGCAGAGCCTCTCTTCGGTCGTCCGGCGTCCCCGGAGGAAATCGCCGAAGGTCTGCACCATGATCCTTCCGTCGCAGAGCATGTTGGAAAGCTGTGCTACATGTTTGCCGTATTCGATCGGCGTCTTGAACGGCTTGGTAAAGTTCTTGGATACGAGCAGGGCGAAATTTGTGTTCTCCGTCTTCATATCCGCGGATTTGTAGGCGTGTCCGTTGACAACCGCAAGGCCGTCATCATAGTACTCCGTCGCGACCTCTCCCGACGGGTTGGTGCAGAAGGTGCGCACCTTGTCATCAAAGGTCGGCGTGTGATAGACAAGCTTTGCTTCGTAGAGATTCTTATTGAGAAAATCCATGATCTCATCACGGACCTCGACTCTGACGCCGATATCCACGGTGCCGACCTGCGTCTCGATCCCGTGCCGGTCACAGATATGGGAAAACCAGTCAGAGCCCTCCCTGCCGATGCCGGCAGCGATCTCATCCGAGTAAAAGGTATCTCCCTTGTCGGTAACAACACCGCGGACCTTGCTGTCCTCGATCAGGATATCCGTGACCATGGTATTAAAGCGCATCTCCACGCCCTTATCCTGAAGCCAGTTCTGTATCCGCTGATAGATCTTGTAGCCTTCCTCTGTACCGAGGTGTCTGATCGGGCATTCGATCAGCTTCAGGTTGGCCTTGATCGCGCGGCGACGGATGTCTTCGATCTCCTTCTTCTTATCGATTCCGTAGACATTTTTGTCCGCGCCGAATTTCAGGTAGATCGCGTCGGATTCCCCCATAAGCTTTCTGGTCTCGTCATAGCCCAGGATCTCCGGCAGGTTTCCGCCGACATCCGGAGAAAGAGACAGCTTGCCGTCGGAAAAAGCGCCGGCTCCCGCAAAGCCGGTGGTAATGTTGCATGGCTTGCATCCCATGCAGCGCCCGGTCACTCTCTTCGGACAGCTCCGCTTCTCAATGGATCGGCCCTTTTCAATGATAAGGATCCGCATATCCGGTTTGTTCTCTATCAGCTCATATGCGCAGAAAATGCCGGAAGGGCCTGCGCCGATAATGATCACATCATATTTGTTATCCATAAAAACCTCAAAATTACATCTGTCTTATGCCTGCGGCGGACGCGCAGCCTTTGCCGCGTCAGATCGCGATGAGATGGTACGGCAGGCCTTCTTCCTGCAGAGCCTCTTCCTCGCGGTGCTGGCAGCTGAAGATCAGGATCTGCCCCCGGTAGTTTTCCGCAAGGAAGCGGACCGCCTTCCTGAGCCGGTCGTCATCATAGAGGGCGAAGCTGTCATCTAAGATCAGCGGGACGGCGTCCTCCTCTCCGGTAATGAAGCGGATGGTCGCAAGCCGCAGAGCGAGATAGACCTGATCCGCGGTGCCCGCGCTTAAGCTTTCGATCGGGATCATACCGTCATGGGAATTCAGGCTGATATTGTACTGCTTTCCGGCGTTGACCGAGGTATACGCGCCCCCTGTGAGGCCTTCGACCATGCGGGACGCTTCCTTGTTGATATAGGTTCCGACAGCGCTGCCGATCCCGTCTTTCAGCTGTTCCATGGTCTCGATTGCAAGATCGAGGGCTTCGATCCTGTCGCGCAGAAGTTCGTTTGTGCTGAGCTTCCTTCGGAGAGCAGCAGCCTCCGCCTGCATCGAATTCAGTTCTCTGAGCCCGTCCTCGACCTTTGCCTTTGCTTCACGCTGCTGATCGAGTCTGGTCCTGTTTTCCTTCTGTTCCTCCCCGAGGCGGTCCATCTCTGACTGCAGCGCACCCTGCCGTGATCTCGCTGTCTCCAGCTCCTCCGCCGCCTTTCTGAGATCGTACATCCGGTTTTCAAACAGATGGAGCGTATCCTCATTGAGCTCCTTACTGCCGGTGTAACGAAGAAACTCTTCCTGAAGCTGTTCTTCCAGCGTCTCCTTCGTATCCTCTGTCCGTGACCTTGCATACAGGATCATAAGCGCGGCAGCAAGACAGCCGGCAGCGCAGATCAGGAAGATCACAAACAGATATTCCGCCCGGAATTTCCAGGCAAGTGCACCGAAGATCACCGCGATGACGATGAGAAGGAGTGAAAGCGGTGATCTTTTATGCGAAAGCTGCTCCGTGAGGACCTGCCATCTGCCGTAATCCTGCAGCACCCCGGCGCGTGTCTTTTCGATCAGATCACGTCCGCCAAGCCCGTACTTTGTCAGCAGTTCCTGACGCTCCTGCACAGCAGCATCTTCGTTACGGAGCTGTTCTCCGAGTTTTTCTGCCGCGGCTTCGGCCCGGCGTCCGGATTCCGTGATGTTCAGGATATTGTTTTCATATTCCGGGCGGTCCAGGTTTTCCTCCAGCTTTCTGGCAGCACTGACAAGCCCGGTATATTCCCTTGCCGCTTCCGGATCCAAAGACGCTTCCAGCTTCTTTTTTTCTTCCCTCAGCAGCTCGATGGCCCTGTCCGCATTCAGCTCGGGGTTCGCGGTCGTACTGACATTGGCAGCGTATCTGCGCAGCTCCTGGCTCATGCCGCGCTCCGTCGCCGCGCTGAGCTGGCCGGCACTGACGGTGTTGACATAGGCCGTTTCGCTTAAGCTTTTCAAAAGGCGCTGAAGAACTGCCGCGCCTTCCTCGGAGGAAAGTGTTTTCCTGCCTTTTTCTGTGATCCCGATGACCTCAAGATCGTTTGCCGCCCTGTCAAAATTTCTGGCGATCATCCAGCGGCTGCCGTCATCTTCCTCGATCTCCAGCCGGCCTCCGTACTCATGCGGATCCTTCCACGGACGCATGCTTTCATATGCTGAGGTCTGCCCGTTCCGGCGCTTTTTATCCGCGCCATACAGCATGGAACGCAAAAAGAGGTGCAGTGTGGATTTTCCGGCCTCGTTTGCGCCGATCACCAGGTTCATCCCCTCTTTCAGCTGAAGGTCAAACTGATGCAGTTTTCCAAATCCGTCTATGTGGATCCTGACGATTCTCACGTTTTTCCTCCCTCGGAGCTTTTAAGCAGCGCATCGATGCCGTAGTACATGGCCCTGCGCTCCACATTCGACATTTCCTTTCCGCTGTTTATGATGGTCCCGATATAGTATCCGATCATATCCTGCGGGTGTTCCGCAAACAAAGTCTCAAAATCATAAACCGGCTCCGTTTCATCCACGACACGGTCGATCCTGTACTTCTTCTTCAGCTGCTCCAGGTCAAAGTGTTCTTCCGGATCACGGCTTCCTGTCAGCTTCAGACGGTAAATGTTCGCTTCTCCCCGCCTTGCGATCTCGCTTCGCACGAGCTTTTCAAGCTCCTCTGCGGTCGTCTTCTGACTGACGGAGATCTTCAGCGGAACATAAGCAGCTGCAGCCATCGGCACAAACCGAATGTCAATAAGCTTTCCGCTCTCCTCATCCGCCTCGCCGACATAGACGCCGTGAGCGCCGCTGTCCCGCATGCTTTCAGGCTCCAGGCAGCCCGGGTCATAAGCGAGATCGGGGATGATCTCCCTTCTGCCGGACTCTCTTCCGACAGCAACATAGGTAAACTCCAGCTTCCGGAAGGTCTCCTGTATGCCCCTGTCATCCTTCGTGCGAAGCAGCGCGATCCTGATGGAGGGGCGGCCGCTGTAAGCACGGCTTTCTTCCAGTGAAAAGCTGAAGGTAGGCCTTGCGCTGACAGCCGCCTTCAGGTCCGCCAGCAGGAAGCTTCCGGGTTCCGAGCTGCCCTCAGTGGTCGCAGAAGCTGCATATACCTCGGCCTTCAGTGCCGGCAGAAAGATCTGTTCTACATGACCGCTCAGGACATAGTGCACATTCGGCGCCCAGACAAAGCTGCGGACCGGACTGCTGCCGCGGACCCGGTCCGTTTCTCCCGCAATGATAACGATCTCCCGTTCCGGATACTGCCTGAACAGCGCGTTGATCTGCTCGAGCTCGCTTGTTACGGGCTGATGGGCAAAAAGTCCTCCGGAGATCAGGATCAGTCCGGCCTTTTCTTCACGGCTTAAGTCCAGAACCTTCTGGAGCGTGCGGAAGCGCTCGCCCTGCCGTGCACTGCTCCAGTGGCTGCCGTTTTCTGACGGGCTGCCGATCCGTATGTCACTGAGGTGGATAAATTTCATAGAATCTCCAAAGTATATAAAGTAGTGATAAGCCGGGATCGCAGAGCGCTCACCGGCCTGTCTTTATAAGTATAAGCTTGGATCGCGCACTCCCGCGATCCTCCTGCTCATATTAAACTTATATAAGCCGGATCGCTCCGCAATTCTTGCTCCCGCGATCC
>CAMNFX010000062.1 GCA_946537585.1 uncultured Lachnospiraceae bacterium | reverse complement strand
GAAATTTGCAAGTACACTCGCAAATTTTGTTCATTTGTCCCTTAGCTCATTTTATTGTATCTGAAGGTAACGATTCATGAAATACAGTGGTATCGGCGGACAGGCAGTCATCGAAGGGATCATGATGCGAAACCATGACAGGTACGCTGTCGCCGTCCGCAAGCCGGACGGAGAGATCGCTGTTGATCTTAAGACCTGCGTGCCCTATTCCGAGAGATATAAGATCGCATCCCTTCCCTTGATCCGCGGCTCATTCAGCTTTGTGGAGTCCATGGTGATCGGAATGAAGACACTGATGTATTCCGCCTCCTTTTATGAGGATGATGAGGATGAGGAGCCCGGGGCCTTTGAGACCTGGCTGATGAAGGTCTTCGGAGACCGTTTCGATAAGGTGATCATGGGAGGAACGCTTTTCATTTCTTTCCTTCTGGCGCTGCTGATCTTTATGTGGCTGCCCCTGTTCCTTTCCGGGCTCTTAAAGAGCGCCGTCTCCTCTGAGACACTGCAGGCACTGTTCGAGGGCGTGATCCGCGTGGCTATTTTTATCCTTTATATCAGGCTTGTATCACGGACAAATGATATACGGCGGACCTTCATGTATCACGGAGCCGAGCATAAGTGCATCAACTGCATTGAGCACGGCCTGCCTCTTTGCGTGGATAATGTTGCCGTATCGTCGAAGGAGCATAAGCGCTGCGGAACGAGCTTCATCATCATCGTCATGATGATCAGCATCCTCTTTTTCATGGTGATCCGTGTGCATCAGCCGCTCTTGAGGCTTTTGTCCAGGATCCTTCTGATGCCTGTGATCGCCGGCGTGAGCTATGAGTTCCTCCGGATCGCAGGCCGCTCCGAGAACCCGGTGGTCAACCTTTTGTCAAAGCCCGGGCTGATGATGCAGAAGCTGACGACCTATGAGCCGGATGATTCCATGATCGAGGTGGCGATCCGTGCCGTTGAGGCTGTTTTTGACTGGAAGGCCTATGAGAAGGAACAGTTTCCGGACGGACCCGACGGGCTCGGACAGGAGCTTCTCGTAAAAGCCCGTGCCCGCCATTCAAAGGCGGACCCTTGCTCCGAAGGAAGAGCAGAGTCCCTTTCGGAAAAATGTGAAGAAGGAACCATGGGATCAGACGCGGAAGGAAGAACAAAATGAAGCTCAGGGAGGTCCTTAAAGACGCGGAGGAAAAGCTGAATAAGGCCGGTGTGCCGAACGCGGCCTACGATGCGCGTGTGCTGCTGGAGGAGGCTTACGGAAAAACCTTTGCCGAGCTTCTCCTTGAGCTGGACCGGACCTTGTGCCCCGGAGCGACAGGCGGCAGCGAGCCTGCCGGCATCACAGCCTGCCCGGGTGACTGCGGCGCGCTCTTAAGCTTTCGCACGGGTGTGAATCAGAGATGCCGCAGGGTCCCGCTTCAGCAGATCACAGGACATACGGGCTTCATGGGACTTGATTTCAAGGTGAATGCCCATGTGCTGGTTCCGCGTCCGGATACAGAGACGCTTGTTGAGACGGTGCTGGACCGGGAAAGGGATAAAAGCATCCGCATTCTTGATCTTTGTACAGGCTCCGGATGCATTGCCATCTCATTAAAGCATCACGGGGCATACAGTGAGGTTACGGCTTCCGAGCTCGACAGGGACGCGCTGCATGTGGCGATGCGGAACGCTTCGATCCTGAAAGCGGATGTCCGGATGGTGCTAAGCGATCTGTTTGAAGCCTTTGATGCTGATAAAAGCGGCAAAGAGACAGAACGCTTTGACGTGATCGTGAGCAACCCTCCGTATATTCCGGGCGGCGAGATCGGGGACCTGGATCCGGAGGTGAGAGACCACGATCCGAGGATGGCGCTTGACGGAGGCAATGACGGGCTGGATTTTTACCGGCGGATCAGCCGGGAAGCTCCAAAGCATCTTTACCCGGGCGGCAGGATCTATTTTGAGATCGGCTGCACGCAGGCAGAGGCGGTCCTGGAGCTCCTTAAAAACGAGGGATTTTCCGATACGGGAACAGTAAAGGATCTTGCGGGACTCGACAGGGTCGTGTACGGGACCTTCCCCGGATAAGGCGCTGCCGCTCCGTGATTAGTAACGTTGATCCTGGTCAGGAAAGGAAACGGTTGTGCTTGGAATTGACAGATTGAATGATATCGTGCTTCATTATGAAGAACTGATGAACACGCTTGGGGAGCCGGATGTGGCTTCAGATACAGGGCGCTTTCAGAAGCTGATGCGGGAGCAGGCTGAGCTTGAACCGATCGTGCGGGTCTTTCATCAGCATGAAAAGGCTGCGTCGGATCAGAAGGACGCGCTCGAGATGCTGGAGCATGAAAGCGATCCCGATATGCGTGAGATGCTTAAAAACGAGCTTTCGGATGCCCGGAGGGTGATCGAAGAGACCGAACGGGAGCTCCAGATCCTGCTGCTTCCGAAGGACCCGAATGACAGTAAGAACATTATCATGGAGATCCGTGCCGGCGTCGGAGGGGATGAGTCGGCGCTGTTTGCTGCGGATCTTTACAGGATGTATTCAAATTATGCGGCGCGTCAGGGATGGCGCACGGAGCTGGCTTCCTGCAATGAAAACGGCATCGGCGGTTTCAAGGAGATCACCTTTGTTGTGGACGGGCAGGGCGCGTATTCAAAGCTGAAATACGAGTCCGGAGTCCACCGAGTGCAAAGGGTCCCCGAAACCGAGTCCGGAGGAAGGATCCATACCTCGACTGCCACGGTGGCAGTGATGCCGGAGGCGGAGGAAGTGGATGTGGTGATCGATCCGAATGATATCCACTGGGATGTTTTCCGGGCTTCCGGAAACGGCGGCCAGTGTGTCAACACCACGGATTCGGCGGTGCGGCTGACACATTATCCCTCCGGGATCGTGATCCATATGCAGGAGGAGAAATCCCAGCTGCAGAACAAGGAAAAGGCTATGCGGATCCTGCGTTCCCGCCTCTATGAAATGGAGCTCGAGCGCAAGCAGAATGAGGAGGCGGATCTGCGCCGTTCCCAGATCGGCACCGGAGACCGCTCCGAAAAGATCCGTACCTATAACTTTCCGCAGAGCAGGGTGACGGACCACAGGATCAAGCTGACGCTGTATAAGATCGACCAGATCATCAACGGCGATCTGGATGAGCTCATCAACGCGCTGATCACGGCGGATCAGGCTGCGAAGCTGGCAAAAATGGATGGGAATGATGTTGCATGAAGAAAAAAGAACGGACAGTGAATACCGAAATGAAGGCGCTCGAGACCAAAGTGATGATCGCGTCCTGGTTTCTGTGTCTTGTATTAGTTTTAATCACGGAAGATTCCTTCGGAAAGCTCTGGACAGCTTTCTCGAACAGAAAACAGATTTCCGGTACGAGATCCTGATCCACGATGATGCCTCTACGGACGATACGGTCGATATCATACGGGAGTATGCCGAAAGGCATCCCGATATCATCCGGCCGATGTATGAGGAGGAGAACCAGTATTCCAAAGGGATCTCCAACATCAGCGGCGTCTTTAATTTTCCAAGAGCACAGGGCAGCCTGATCGCCATGTGCGAGGGGGACGACTACTGGTGTGATCCTTATAAGCTGCAGAAGCAGGCGGATTACATGAGATCGCATCCGGACTGTGCCCTTCTGGCCCATGCGGCGGGCATTGTCTCCGAGGACGGAGCTTTCAGGACCCAGACCATGATCCGGCCGTTTTGCGAAAGCCGGGAGCTTGCGCCGGAGGAGGTGATCTCCAAGAAGACCAACCTTCCGACAGCGTCACTGATGTTCCGGACCGAATATGCGAAGCAGCTTCCGCAGTGGTACTTTGACTGTCCGGTGGGGGATATTCCGCTGCAGCTGTGGATGCTCATGCACGGCAGCGTCTATTACATGGATGAGGTCATGAGCATGTACCGGATGGGACGGGAAGGCTCCTGGGGCGAGATGATGGACCGGGAGGAGCTGGAAAAGCTCACCGCCCGCTGGGAGCGGCATTATATGGCGATGGATCAGCTGTATAACGCTTTTGATGCCGATACAAAAGGCCGCTGGCATGAGGCTGTGGAGGATGCCCTTAAAAGGCAGCGCTTCCATATCGACCTGAAGGAAGAGAAGACCGGTGTAGTTCGTGATCCGGCAAACAGGAAATATCTTGCGGAGCTTCCGAAGGCGGAGGCAAGGCTCCTTGGATTCAAGGCACTGATGCCGGGGGCATATAAGCTTTTGCAGAAGGCATATCACGGCTTACGAAAGCAGCGCTGAGGGAGCTGAGCAGAGTTCCTTAAAACTTACTTACGTTTTTGATAAACTGTGGCGCACCAAAATCAAGTATGCTAAACTTAGTCAATGGTATCGGACCGCTTTTTTTGCGACGCCTTTTTCAGGCGGCGGCGGGTCCGGGAGATAATAATGAAGACAAGCGTTTAACGCACAGGAGTACAATTATGTTCAGATCTTTCAAAAAAGTGACTGCAGCAGCGCTGATCATGTCCATGGTCATGGGCTCTGCGGCATATGCGGATGTTATTTACGCTCCGGGTTCTGAAGGGGAGACCGCAGCTGTCCAGCAGGCAGCAGGTCCCGGAGGCCCGGGCGGCGCACCGGCGGTTACGGTGCTTCCGGAAGGCGTTTCCGAGGGAACCGTTGTCGTCGGCGGAGGCAGCTATGTACCTCAGGAGACTGTGGCAGCAGCTGAAGCAACGGATGCGGTTACCGTGGAAGGCCCGGGAGGCTCAGCCGGCACCGAGGCGGTACTTCCGCAGGATAATTCCCAGTCCGTACCGGCAGATCTGGTACCGGTCAGCGACGGCGGACAGACCCAGTCAGCTCAGCCTGTGACCGGAGACGGAACCGTACAGGTCGATCCGATCATCGGCTATGCGCCGTTCGTCAATGCAGTCATGGTGCTTCCCTCCGGGATCCGCACGGACGGCTTCACCTCCAATATGGATATTTTCCAGTCTCCGGAGGAGGGCTTCACCGGCCTCTGGGCACGTCTTGAGTACGGCATCGGCGACTGCTTCTACCGTGTGTTCACCAATGAGCACGGCTGGTCCAAGTGGGCTATGAACGAGATGTACACTCCCAGCACCGGGGACGGCGCAAAGGTCCGTGCGGTCCAGATGCGTATCAAGGGACATACCCGCAACCTGTATGATCTTTACTACAGAGCTGTGCTTGATGACGGTACCGTTCTTGACTGGGCTCACGACGGTCAGGCTGCCGGCGCGATCGGCTCCGACCGTTATATCAAGGGCTTCCAGATGACCATGTGGAGACACGGCATGGCATTCAACCAGGGAACCTCCCGCCATCTTCTTACGACCGGCTCCTATGAGGGCGTTCAGCGCGGCAGCGACGGCCAGATGTACTATTCCACCTGGAACGGTCAGCCCTTTACCGGCTGGGCTTATGATACCGACAATAACAAGTACTATTTCCAGGACAGCCATATCGTGACCGGCTGGCAGTATATTGACGGTTATAAGTACTATTTTGACAACAGCGGCCGTGTCGTCACGGATCTTGAGCCTATCATGGGGCTTCCGGGCGACTATATCATCAAGGTCAACAAGGACATGAAGTGTATGACCGTATATGCCAAGGACGGAGACAACGGATACATCATTCCGTTCAAGGTATTCCTGGTCACGATCGGAAGCGCTACGCCGACCGGTACCTTCAAGACCTACGAGCCGCACAGATGGAAGTTCATGCATGATGACATCTATGTACAGTTCCTTCTGCGCTATAAGGCAGGCGGTTTCTGTATCCATTCCATCATTTACCAGGGAGCGCCGGATTCCTACCATCTGACCGCATCCACCTACAACCAGCTCGGAAAGAACCAGTCCGACGGATGTATCCGTCTGCTGTCCGGCGATGCTGCATGGATCTACAACAACTGCGGCGCAGGCACGCAGGTGACGATCTATGATGATGAGTGGGTGATGGGACCGTTTGACCGTCCGGCGATCGAAAAGGGCATTCCGAACGATCAGAATTACGACCCGACCGATCCGGTGATCGTATCCTCCCGCGGTACGGAAGCAGCTGCTTCCCAGGAAGCGGGAGCTGCAGCAGCTGAGGAAGCTGCTTCGGGATCCGCCGATCTGATCGCAGTCGACATTTCCGCACCGAACTAAAACACATCAAAATATCCCTCCGAAGGGGAATCCTTTCGGAGGGATTTTCGGGTCTTGGAGAAAGAGCTCAGACTCCATGTCGGAACAATCACAGATCAAAACAAGCGTTATAGCGGGCTTTTTCTGGAAAGCCATGGAGAGCGGAGGCGATCAGCTGATCACCTTCTTTATTTCCGTTATTCTGGCAAGACTGTTAGGACCGGAAAAATACGGTACGATGGCGATTATGCTGATCTTTATCGCCATCGCGCAGGTGATCATACAGAACGGCTTCCAGACCGCGCTGATCCAGAAAAAGGAGATCGGGGATGAGGACTTAAGCTCTGTCTTCTGGGTGGGGCTTCTGATCTCGACAGTCCTCTATCTTCTGATCTTTTCGGCCTCGCCCTTCATCGCCCGTTTCTTCGGTGATCCGGAGATCACCCCGATGCTGCGGGTGCTTTCTCTGATCCTTTTTTCCGGATCGGTCGTTTCCGTAGAGATCGCGATCATAGCCAGGCAGATGAATTTCCGTCTGCAGTGTATCGGCACGATCATTGCGGACCTGTTTTCGGGAGCCATCGGCATCCTCGCGGCGTTCCACGGCATGGGGACCTGGGCGCTGGTGCTGCAGCAGCTGATCAAAAATATCTGCCTGATGGTCTTCCTTCTCTGGAAGCTCGGCTGGCGCCCTCAGAGGATGATCTCCGTAAAGAGCATCAGCAGTCTCTTTTCCTATGGATGGAAGGTACTGGCTTCCGGGCTGATCGATACGATCTATTCCAATCTCTACACCCCGTTTATTTCGCGGCTCTATAACGCGACCATGGTCGGATACTATAACCGCGCGAATCAGTTTCCGCAGGTCATCGTAAACTCGATGGCACAGACACTGCAGGCGGTCATGCTTCCGGCTTTTTCCAGGACGCAGGACAACGAGTCCAGAGGGAGGCTGATGCTGCGCCGTACGATCAAGATGGCGGGCTTCGTAATGTTCCCCGCCATGTTCGGCATCGCAGCCGTCGCGGAAGCGATGATAAGGATGCTCCTCGGAGAGGTCTGGCTTCCTGCTGTGCCGCTCCTTCGGCTCTGTGCGCTTTCCTTCAGCGTCTGGCATATGCATGTTGCCAACCTGCAGGCTATCAATGCGAACGGGCGCAGCGATATCTATCTGAAGCTGGAGATCATCAAGAAGGCGGCAGGCGTAGCGGTCCTCCTCGGAAGTGTCCGCTTCGGGGTGACCGGCATGATCCTGATGAAGGCTGTCTGGGACTATGTCTGCACTTTTATAAACGGATGGCCGAACCGCTCGATCTTAGGCTACGGGCCGGGTGCCCAGTGGCGGGATTCGCTGCCTGAGTTTACGGCAGCTGCCGTGATGGGGATCGCGGTATACGGGCTGCAGGTCCTCCTGAGCCGTACGGGAATCATCGTTATGGCATCGGGCGGGCAGGCTCTTATGATGATCCTG
>CAMNFX010000061.1 GCA_946537585.1 uncultured Lachnospiraceae bacterium | reverse complement strand
GTCACACTGGCCCTCAGTCTGCATGCGGCATCCCAGGAAAAGCGCGAAGAGATCATGCCGGTCGCAAAGACCTGGCACCTCACACAGGTGCTAAGCGCCTGCCGGTATTATTACGAGCAGACAGGGCGCCGCCTGAGCTTTGAGTATTCTGTGGTAAAGGGTGTAAATGATACAGCGGAAAATGCTCTGCAGCTGGCAGAGCTTCTGAAACGGGAAGGCCTTTCAGGTACAGGAAGGCATAAAGGAGGCCGGGAGGGCGTATGCCATGTGAACCTGATCCCGGTCAACCCGATCGAGGAAAGAGATTATGAAAGCCCGGACCGCCGTACGGTGGAGGACTTTCAGCATATATTGACAGAAAACGGCATTAACGCGACGATACGCCGGGAGATGGGCAGGGACATCAGCTCTGCCTGCGGCCAGCTTCGGCGAAAATATGCCAGTAAATCGTAACGGTTCAGCATCTGTCTGATTGCCTTTCAGAAAACAGGTTTATCTGCTTTTCGACAGGCTGTCAGGAGCTGAACAGTTACAGGAAATGAGGCAAGATTGCAGGCCCAGGCTCTGACGGACATTGGCCGTAAGAGAAAAGTAAATCAGGACTACATTTTTGAAAGCACACATCCTGTGGGCTCTTTTCCCAACCTCTTTATTCTTGCGGATGGAATGGGCGGACATAAAGCCGGCGATTTCGCGTCCAAGTATCTGACGGAGACGATGGTCGGCTTTGTTTCGCGTACTCAGAATACCAGTATTGTGCGGGTCTTGAGAAATGCGCTGAATCTGTCCAATACGATGATCCACCAGAAATCCCATTCCGACCCCTCTCTGCAGGGCATGGGATCGACTCTGGTGGCAGCGGTGATCAGAGACGGCGTTCTTACGGTGGCAAATGTGGGAGACTCAAGACTTTATGTGATCCGTGACGGTATCACACAGGTCACCAGGGACCACTCCTATGTCGAGGAGGAGGTTGCCGCCGGACGAATGGTCAGGGATTCTGAGGAGTATCGGAAAAACAAAAACATCATCACCAGAGCCGTAGGCTCGGAGGAAACCGTCAGGGCAGACTACTTCGAGGTCGATCTTATCGAAGGCGACTACATCCTGATGTGCTCTGACGGGCTCAGCAATATGGTGGACGATGACGCGATCCTGGCTATCATATCCGGGCACGGCAGTCTGCAGTATAAGGCAAGAACTCTGGTAACAGCGGCCAACGAGGCCGGCGGCAATGATAATATCGCAGTGATTCTGATCAAATACGAAAAGGAAGGTAACACGCGTGTTTAACCCTGGAGATATTATTGACGGGAGATATGAAATAAAGGCGAAGGTCGGCCAGGGCGGCATGTCCTATGTCTATCGTGCAAGTGATCTCAAAATGGGACGCGAGGTCGCGGTCAAGGTCCTGAAGGAGGAATTCTCCTCTGACGCCGAATTTGTGCAAAAATTCAACAACGAAGCCAGATCGGCAGCCCGTCTCAGCCATCCGAATATCGTGGCTGCCTATGATACCGTGGACAGGGATGATCTTCACTATATCGTGATGGAGTTAGTGGAGGGCATTACCCTGAAGAATTATATTGCGCGGAAGGGGAAGCTCTCGAACAAGGAAACGATCGGCATCGCCATCCAGGCAGCCGAAGGCATTGCGGAAGCGCACCGGAAGGGCATCATCCACAGGGATATCAAGCCGCAGAACATCATCATATCCAGAGACGGCAAGGTCAAGGTGGCGGATTTCGGCATCGCCAAAGCGGCAAGCGGAGACTCCGGCAGTCAGGCAGTGATCGGATCCGCGCACTATATCGCCCCCGAACAGGCAAGGACCGGAGAAGCGGATGCGAGTTCCGACCTTTATTCGCTCGGCATCAGCATGTATGAGATGATCACCGGAAAGCTCCCCTACGAGGGCGAGAATACTGTGGATATCGTCATGGCGCATATCCAGAACGTGATGGTCCCGCCGGCAGTGTATAACCATGATATCTATCCGGCTCTCAGCGATATTATCACGAGGGCGACCAGAAAGCTTCCCGGAGACCGCTATCAGACTGCCGAAGAAATGATCGAGGATCTGAAGCATGCGGCACAGGAACCCGAGGGCCGGTTTGTAAAGCTGTATGACACGGTCGGATCCGGATCTCTCAATACCGGCGGAGAGGCACAGACTGCAGTGCCGGCAGACAAAGGCAGTGCGGCTGAAGATATAAAGACAAGGACATCGGAGACCCGCACTCAGGAACAGGAAGCGGGCATGACGGACACAGCCCCGGAGCAGGCCAAGGCTTCGGACAGGGATCTGACCCGGACAGAAACGGAAGAAAATGAGAGCCGGCAGGAGCCCGGATTCTCGCTGATGCATGTTTTTGAAAACCGGCTGATACTGGCAGGCTTCACTCTGGCAATGATCGCCGTGATCGCACTGGCGGGCGTTATCGCCGGAAAGACGATCGTCGGACGGCAAAAGGCCACGCAGGCAGCATCTGCAGCAGAAACCGCAGACATCAGTGAGACAGGGGCCGCAGAGTCTACTTCCGCAGAGGGTGAAACAGAGACTGCAGATGAGATGGATTATACATTAAGCATTCAGGGAGAGCAGCTGCTGCCGGATCTCAGCGGACTCAGCGTCAATGAAGCAAGGGCACAGCTGGCAGTCCTGCAGATCAGCATGGATTCTTCCAATACGGCATATTCCGATGACTTTCCGGAGGGAACGGTCATCAGCCAGAGCCCGGCAGCCGGCGAGGTAGCCGCCGAGGAAATGACGGTCTTCGTAACCGTTTCCCTCGGCCCTGAGGCAAATCATGTACTGTCTACTTTAAAGAACCTGACGATCGAGGATGCAGCCCAGTCCCTGCAGCGTGTGGGGATCGGCGTCAGCGCTTCGCCCCGTATGGAATTTTCCGAGGACGTGGCTGAAAACTGCGTGATCGGTTATGAAGAGCTTCCGGCAAATGAGACACAGGAGACCATGGCGCCCTCCGGAGATGCTGCAGGCGCGGGCACAGAAGTTAAAAGGGTGATCCGGCTGATCGTCAGCCGGGGAAAGGCCGGCGACTTTATCGTCATGCCGCAGCTTGCGGGACTTGATCAGCAGACAGCGGAAAACCTGATCGAGGCCAGCGGACTGATTATCGGCGGACGGACAGCGATCAATCATCCGGAAGCGGCACCGGGCACTGTGGTCGTTCAGTCGGCGCAGGCGGGTGAATTTATCAAAAAAGGAACTCCCGTTATCATTCAGATCAGCGTTCCGGAGAGCGCAGGGATCGTGGACGGCACCGTCCTTCCGCCGGCAGCGGCAGGAGGCACTGCCGAGACCGAAGCCGGTGTAGAAAACTACATCAGCGGCGATTTCTACTATGGAAGCATTGACAATGTATGTACGATCGGCGCCGGTGCCGAAGGCCCCGGAGGAGGATCGGAGGTCATGGCAGCGGTACGTCTGGTCCAGCGGATCGACGAGTCCGTGGAATATACGATGATCGATGAGCCGCGTCCGGTATCCATGGGAAGCAGAATACCTGTGACCTATCATAACATTCAGGGCGCTTACGGCGTCGATGAAGGAGAGGTCCAGGTATACAATGTAAATACCGGAGAGGTCTATGGTTCCTATATCATAGAGTTCTATCCGGGAGACTGATGCATATTAAGCTGCCTTTCAAAGTAAACAGGTGATGAATGACAGGAAAAATCATTAAAGGAATCGGAGGATTCTACTATATTCATACCGCAGATGACAGGATCTATTCCTGCCGTGCCGTGGGAATCTTTCGAAAGCTCGGGATCAAGCCGCTCGTGGGTGACAATGTCAGCTTCGAGGTGACGGACCCGAAGGATATGGAAGGCAGTCTTACAAAGATCCATGAGCGGAAGAATATCCTGATCCGGCCGGCAGTAGCCAATATCGACCAGGCAATGATCGTCTTTGCCGTGCGGGATCCGGATCCCAACTTAAATCTTCTCGACCGCTTTCTTGTCTATATGGGAATGCAGAAGATCCCGGTGATCATCTTCTTTAACAAATCCGACCTGAACACGGAAGGACGCATGGAGCATTACCGGAAGATCTATGAGTCCGCGGGATATACCGTGATCTGCGGCTCGACCCATGATCCCGAAACGATCGAAAAGATCAGGAGCGCGCTGCATGGAAAAACGACGGTCCTTGCAGGCCCGTCCGGGGTCGGAAAGTCCTCCCTGACGAACCGGCTTTTTGAAGGGGCAAATATGGAGGTCGGAGAGCTCAGCAAAAAGATCCGCAGGGGAAAGCAGACAACACGCCATACGGAGCTGATCGCCCTGAAGGAGCCGGGGACTCTGAAACCGGATACGGATACCGGAGGAACCGGTGAGACAGAACCTGCAGAGTCGGAAAGCTATGTCCTTGATACTCCCGGCTTTACATCGCTTTATTTAAGCGGGGTGGCAAGCGCGGAGCTTTCAGACTATTTCGAGGAGTTTACGCCCTATATCCCGGACTGCCGGTTTGTGGGATGCAGTCATGTTTATGAAGCACCCTCGATCTGCGGGGTGCGTCAGGCGGCTGAACGGGATGCGGTCTCCAAAGAGAGATATGAAAACTACTGTCAGATCTACGAGGAGCTTAAGGAGCGGGAAAGCACTTACCGCTGAGAAGAGGATCGATATGTCTTTTTTGGGAACAGGCATTTTTCAATTCTGAGGAACCAGCTCGGCGACCTCGAGCACACCGCCCCGTACATAGAAACGAACGTCATAATGACAGTAATAAAAGCCATAGCGGCGTTTCCCGTCGTTATCCGCGTCATAACGCGGACGGGGATCTGATCGCAGCACTTCATAAAGCGCCTCCTGCTGTTCAGCAGTCAGGGCGCTTTTTTGAATCAGTCCGAGAGGGTCGGTGACGGTAAGCTCCTGGAAGGGGGTCTCCGCGACAAAGCCGTTCCTCGCATCCGGATGGGAATCATAGAGGCTGATGTAGGGCTTGATATCATAAATGGGCGTGCCGTCCATCATGTCAATGCCGGAAACGTGCAGGACAGGTCCGCGGTCTGCAGTCATTTCGATCCGGTCGAGGCGTACGCTCGAAAGACCGATGCTGTTCGGCCGGAAGGGAGAACGGGTGGCCCAGACGCCCATATGGGTCCTGCCCCCGAGCCTCGGAGGCTTTGAGGTGGCGGACCAGTCACTGCGGTGCGCAAGAGAGAAATCCCACAGAAGCCACAGGTGGCTGAAGCCGTCCAGCCCTTTCACCCCTTCGGGATTGCGGTAGTAGGGCTCAAAAACGATCTCGCCCTTCAGACCCTCCACAAGGCCTGCCTGCCTCGGAAGACCGAACTTGGTTGGAAAATCGGTATGAATATATGCGACCGGCCTGATCTCCATAGAATGTGTTTCCTTTCAGTGATGTATTTGCTATTGTACCTGTAAATCGCGTGAAATGGAACATTTTTTCTATACGAAAGAAGGGGAATGGTGTAGAATGAGCCAAGAGAGGAATGAGGGCATATCGCATGCATTCATGCGGACAGGCGCTCATAAGACCCTGCGGCTCACAGAAACAGGAAAGGAGACTGCCATGCCGGAAAGAGAACAGATGATCGAAGGACGCAACGCGGTTCTTGAAGCGCTCAGAGCGGAACGCAGCGTAGACAGAGTTTTGATCCAGGACGGCGTGAAGGAAGGCGCCATCGGAAGTATTATCCGCGAGGTAAAGAAGCACCCGGAGACCAAGCTGGAGTTTGTGCTAAAGAAAAAGCTCGACGATTTAAGCGAGACCGGAAGGCACCAGGGCGTGATCGCCTGGACGGCAGCGTATGATTATTCTTCTGTGGAGGACATCCTGGCGCGTGCGAGGGAAAAGGGCGAGGACCCGTTTATCTTCATCCTTGACGGCATCGAGGATCCCCACAACCTCGGCGCGATCATCCGTACGGCCAATCTTTGCGGCGCGCACGGCGTGATCATCCGTTTAAACCGGGCGGTGGGACTCACGGCCATCGTTTCAAAGGCTTCGGCCGGCGCCCTGAATTATACGCCGGTCGCCAAGGTGACCAATATCAGCAGCACGATCGATGCCCTGAAAAAAGAGGGACTGTGGTTCGTCTGCGCGGACATGGGCGGGGAGACCATGTACCGTCTCAATCTTAAGGGACCGATCGGCCTTGTGATC
Source organism: uncultured Lachnospiraceae bacterium (assembly GCA_946537585.1). GTDB lineage: Bacteria > Bacillota > Clostridia > Lachnospirales > Lachnospiraceae > Avilachnospira. The sequence goes on along the minus strand of CAMNFX010000061.1, from coordinate 1,675 downwards.
GGCAATGAGGGAAAGGGCGTTTCGGAGCTGGTCCGTAAAAACTGCGACATGATCGCGTCCATCCCGATGTTCGGCGACATTGATTCGCTCAACGCTTCCGTAGCGGCAGGAGTCCTCGCCTACGAGATCGTACGGCAGCGGCTTTCATGACGGACGATATCCAAGCTCCCGGGAGCAAAGAACTTTTGACCCCGGCACCCATTCTATGTTATACTACTACTTTAAGGTAACTGAACAGTTACGCTGAAATCCGAAATCAACTAACTTATTATAAGGAGCAGACTATGGCAGACGAGAAGACGGAAGTTGTTTCCAAGAATTTTATTGAGCGAGAGATCGACAAGGATCTTGCAGAAGGCGTGTATGATCACGTATGTACCCGCTTTCCTCCCGAGCCCAACGGCTACCTCCATATCGGACATGCCAAGTCGATCCTTCTGAATTACGGACTGGCAGAGGAGTACGGCGGAACCTTCCATTTCCGTTTTGATGACACGAATCCGGTCAAGGAGAAGACGGAATTCGTCGATTCCATCGTGGCGGATGTGGAGTGGCTCGGCGCAAAGTACACAGGAGGCGTCCGCTTCGCTTCGAACTATTTCGACGAGATGTATGAGAAGGCCGTGCTGCTGATCAAGAAGGGCAAGGCTTATGTATCCGACCTGACAGCGGATGAGATCAAGGCGACCCGCGGCGATTTCAAGACCCCGGGTACTTTGGATCCCGGCCGCGACCGCAGTGTTGAGGAAAACCTCCGTCTCTTTGAGGAGATGAAGGAGGGCAAGTATGAGGACGGTTCCAAGGTCCTTCGGGCCAAGATCGACATGGCTGCCGGCAACATCAATATGAGAGACCCGGTCATTTACCGCATCGCCCGCCTCACTCATCACAATACCGGAGATAAGTGGTGCATCTACCCGATGTATGACTATGCACATCCGATCGAGGACGCGATCGAAGGCATTACCCACAGCATCTGCACCCTGGAGTTTGAGGATCACCGTCCCTTGTATGACTGGGTGGTGAAGGAGTGCGAGTATAAGGAGCCGCCGCGCCAGATCGAGTTCGCGAAGATGTATCTGACCAATGTCGTGACCGGAAAGCGCTATATCAAGCGTCTTGTGGAAAACGGCACCGTAGACGGCTGGGATGACCCGCGTCTTGTGACGATCGCTGCATTAAGACGCCGCGGCTATACCCCGGAGGCGATTCACCGCTTCGTAGAGCTTGCTGGCGTTTCCAAGGCAGATTCGAGCTGTGAGCTCGATATGCTCGAGTACTGCATCAGGGATGACCTGAAGCTGAAGAAGCCGCGTATGCTGGCCGTGCTGCATCCCCTGAAGCTGATCATCGATAACTATCCGGAGGGCGAAAGCGAGATGCTCGACATGCCCAACAACCTGGAAGTGCCGGAGATGGGCACAAGACAGGTCAGCTTCGGCAGAAACTTATGGATCGAGCAGGATGACTTCATGGAGGTCCCGCCCCATAAGTATTTCCGACTCTTCCCGGGCAACGAGGTCCGCCTGATGGGAGCTTACCTTGTAAAATGTGTCGGCTGCGACAAGGATGCCGAGGGCAATGTCACCGCAGTTCATGTCACATACGATCCGGAGCAGAAATCCGGCTCCGAGACCCGCAAGGTCAAGGGCACGATCCACTGGGTGAACGCCGC
>CAMNFX010000060.1 GCA_946537585.1 uncultured Lachnospiraceae bacterium | reverse complement strand
CCGATATCCGTGATCAGCACCCTGCGGCTTCCGAAGTCCCGTATGGATCTGGTCAGCTTTCTGGTATCCAGACCGCTGATCCCGGCGATCTCAAACCGTTCCATGATTTCACCCAGCGTATTTTTGCTGCGGAAGCAGGACGGCTCATCGTTGTATTCCCTTACGATCATTGCCCCGACAGACGGATGAGCAGACTCATAATCATCCTCTGCCATGCCGTAGTTTCCGATCAGCGGGTAGGTCATCACAACCGCCTGATCCGTATAGGACGGATCTGACAGGATCTCCTGATATCCGGCCATGGAAGTATTGAACACGATCTCCAGCACCCGGTCCTGTACAGAACCGAAGGAGCAGCCACAGTATTCCTGCCCGTCCTCCAGGATCAGTTTTCTGTCCGGCTGTCTTATCATATAAGTTCCCCCCTACAGGTTTGTATATCCTTCGAGATATCTGTCTGCCTTCTTTGCGCATTCACGTCCCTCGGCGATTGCCCACACCACGAGCGACGGGCCGCGCCGCATATCTCCGCAGACAAAGATCCCGTTTTCGCCTGTTTCATATGCCGCATTTCCCAGCCGGTTCCTTTCATTAAGACTCAGCCCGAAAGCTGCTGCCGTCTCCGGATCCGCCCCGGAAAATCCGGCCGCAACGATCACCATGTCGGCGGGAAGCTCCGATTCCTTTCCGCAGGTGCTTATAATCACTGACGTCAGTCTGCCGTCTGCGTCAGAGATGAATTTTTTGATCTCTGTCTGATACATGCGCGGGTCCTCGCCGAATACAGCCTGTGCTTCCTCTTGTGCGTAGTCCGGACGCTGCAGTCTTCCGGGATGCGGCCATGCTATTTGTTTCTCCACAGGCGCCGGCTTGCGGACCAGCTGTTTTACGCTTCTGGCGCCCTGCCGGATAGCAGTCGCCACACAGTCGGATGCCGTGTCTCCGTTCCCGACCACCAGGATCGTCTTTCCGCCTGCGCTGACAGCGGGACTTTCCCTCTTAAGAACAGCCTTTGTAGATGCCGTCAGATATTCCAGCGCCTGATAGACGCCCTCCGGTTTTTCCTTCTCCGCCTCCAGCTGCCGGGGGATCCCTGCACCGCAGCATAAAACAACAGCATCATTTGCATCCCGCAGGCTCTTGGCAGAGATATCACGTCCGGCCTTTGTGCCGCAGATAAAGCTGATCCCCTCCGCCTTCATCTTTTCTATACGTCGCAGAATGACAGTCTTATCCAGCTTCATATTCGGAATGCCGTACATAAGAAGCCCTCCGGGAAGGTCAGCCTGCTCATAGACCGTCACGCTGTGCCCCCTTGAATTCAGCTGATCAGCTGCGGCAAGGCCTGCGGGACCGGAACCGATGACTGCTATCTTCTTCCCGCTCCGCACAGAGGGTACCGAAGGTGCCATCCATCCGTTTTCCCAGGCAGCTTCGATCAGTGACAGTTCATTCTCCCTTATGGTCACCGGGCTGTCATTCAGCCCGCAGACACAGGCGGTTTCACACAGCGCAGGACAGACCCTTCCGGTAAATTCCGGGAAATTATTGGTCTTTAAGAGCCGGGAAAGGCCGTGCCTCATGTTTCCTGAAAAGACCTCATCATTCCATTCCGGGATCAGGTTTTTAAGCGGACATCCGAACGCTGACTGGCAGAAAGGCACGCCGCAGTTCATGCAGCGGGCACCCTGCTCCCGTCTTTCGGCTTCCTTTAAGGAAAGATGAAATTCCTGAAACCCCTGCGTTCGCTCTGCCGGCGGCAGCGATGGCGCTTCCTTTCTCTGATATTTCAAAAAACCGTCTGCTTTTCCCATCGTCCTCAGGCACCTTCCTTCTGTTTCATTTTTGAAGTAAATGCTTTAAGCCGGGCCTCTTCTTCTGACAGGCCCTTTTCCTCCAGCTGTGTGATCGCTGCAACCATCTCCTGATAATCAACCGGTACGATCTTTTTAAACAGCGGATAAGACTTCTCCCAGTCCGAAAGCAGGGCTGCCGCTTTTTTGGATCCGGTCGCAGCGGCATGCTTTTCGATCATTTCCTTAAGCTTCCGGATATCCTGCGGCTTTGTGACAGCTGTCATGGAAACGAGCGCCTTGTTCAGCTTTCTGTAAAGCTCATGCCCGGGATCCAGAACATATGCCGTGCCGCCGGACATGCCTGCGGCAAAGTTTTTGCCCGTATCTCCGAGGATCACTGCACAGCCGCCGGTCATATACTCACATCCATGATCCCCTACGCCTTCTACAACCGCCTCTGCACCGGAATTGCGCACACAGAAGCGCTCTCCGGCTTTTCCGCAGATATAGGCCTCTCCGGATGTAGCTCCGTACAGGGCTACATTTCCGATGATGACATTGTCCGAGGCTTCGATCCTGCTCTCTTTCGGAGGCCTGACCGAAAGTCTGCCTCCTGAAAGCCCCTTCCCGAAGTAATCATTGCTGTCTCCCTCGAGGTCGATCGTCATTCCTGCCGGGATAAATGCTCCGAAGGATTGCCCTCCGCCGCCCTTGGCATGGATTACGACAGTATCAGCTTCCAGTCTGCCGCCATACCGTTTTGTGATCTCCGATCCGAGAATAGTCCCGAAGGTCCGGTCCAGTCCGGATACCTTCAGGGAAATCTCATGATGCTTTCCGCTCTTTAAACTGTTCCTGAAAGAAGGAATCAGAATACGCATGTCTGCAGTATTTTCCAGTCCGAAGGAATAGACTGCCTCTTTCCTGAAATGAACACCTTCATCCTTTCCGTTCCCTAAAAGGCTTCCGGCTACAGTCTGCATCAGTAAGGCTCTGCCGGAATCCTCCTTTGCTCTGAGGAGGGATCTTCTGCCTACCAGCTCGTCCACAGTCCGTACGCCAAGCCTTGCCATGATCTCCCTGAGCTCTTCCGCCACAAAAATCATGAAATTCTCGACATACTCCGGCTTTCCCTTAAACCGCTTTCGAAGCTCAGGGTTCTGCGTTGCGATTCCAACCGGGCAGGTATCCTGATTGCATACCCTCATCATCAGGCAGCCCATACAGATCAGCGGAGCCGTTGCAAAACCGAATTCCTCCGCTCCGAGGATCGCAGCGACCGCAACATCCCGCCCCGTCAGGAGCTTGCCGTCGGTCTCGAGCACTACACGCTCACGAAGGCCGTTTTCGATCAGCGCATGATGAGCCTCGGCCAGACCCAGCTCCCAGGGCAGCCCGGCGTTATGAATGGAGTTCCGCGGCGCGGCACCCGTTCCCCCGTCATAGCCTGAGATCAGCACGACCTGGGCACCTGCCTTTGCTACGCCGCAGGCAATCGTTCCCACACCGGCCTCCGAAACCAGCTTGACGGAGATCCTTGCGTCCCGGTTCGCATTTTTAAGATCATAGATCAGCTGCGCCAGGTCTTCGATCGAATAAATGTCATGGTGCGGCGGCGGACTGATCAGACTGACACCGGGCGTGGAGTGTCTTGTATGCGCGATCCACGGATAAACCTTTTTGCCCGGAAGATGGCCGCCTTCTCCCGGCTTTGCGCCCTGCGCCATCTTGATCTGGATCTCCTTTGCAGAACAAAGATACCCGCTTGTTACGCCAAACCGGCCGGAGGCTACCTGTTTGATTGCACTGCTGTATTCCGTGGCAAAGCGCTCAGGTTCCTCACCGCCTTCGCCGGAATTGGATTTTCCTCCAAGGCGGTTCATGGCTGCTGCCAGACACTGATGAGCTTCCCCTGAGATCGATCCATAAGACATGGCACCGGTCTTGAAACGCTTTACGATTGCCGCTGTGCTTTCTACCTCATCCATACTGATCCCGCCGTTTTCAGGATATTTGAAGTCTAAAAGTCCCCTCAGAGTCTGCGGAGAACGCTCTTCATTGATTCTGTGCGAAAATGCAAGGAACTTTTCCCGGTCTCCTTCCCTTACGGCTTCCTGCAGCAAAATGATCGTCTCCGCATCAAAGAGGTGCGTTTCACAGTCATCCCCTTCCTTCAGCTTATGAAATCCCACACTGTCAAGCGTGGTATCCACAGCAAGGCCTAAGGGATCGAAAGCCCTTGAATGATGGTACTCTACTGCCGATCCCATCTCTTCCAGCCCGATTCCGCTGACACGGCAGACAGTATGCGTGAAATACCGGTCGATCACATCCTTACGGATGCCGACTGCTTCAAAGATCTGTGCCGACTGATAGGACTGAAGCGTGGATACGCCCATTTTGGAAGCGATTTTCACGATGCCGTGCAGAATGGCGCTGTTGTAGTCATCGATCGCTGTATGCGCATCCTTATCCAGCAGCTCAAGCTCTACACACTCCTCGATGCATTCGTGTGCAAGATACGGACAGATCGCTCGTGCGCCATAACCTAAAAGCAGTGCAAAATGATGTACATCCCTTGGCTCCGCACTCTCAAGAATGATTGAGATCGCCGTCCGTTTTCTTGTCCGGATCAGATACTGTTCCATTGCTGATACTGCCAGGAAGGACGGTATCGCCATATGGTTTTCATCCACGCCCCGGTCTGACAGGATCACAATATTTGCACCGTTTTTATATGCCTTGTCGCACTCGACAAAAAGACGTTCCACCGCCCGCTCCAGCGGTGTGCTTTTATAATAAAGCAGGGAAACGGTCTCCACATGAAAGCCTTCCCGGTTCATTGCCCTGATCTTCATCAGGTCCATCCTCGTAAGGATCGGATTATTGATCTGCAGGACTCGGCAGTTCTCCGGTATTTCCTGCAGAAGGTTTCCGTCTCTTCCGAGATAAACACTTGTATCCGTGACGCATTCCTCCCGGATCGCGTCGATCGGAGGATTCGTCACCTGAGCAAACTGCTGCTTAAAATAATCAAAGAGCGGCGGATGCTGCCGGCTTAAGACTGCCAGGGGCTCATCCGCGCCCATGGACGCCGTAGCTTCCTGCCCTGTCTTCGCCATCGGAAGGATGCTGTCCTTCACCTGTTCATAGGTGTAGCCGAAAGCTCTGTACAGCCGGTCCCGCACCTCCTGTGTATACTCGGGTATCCGGACGTTTGGAACCGGAAGATCCTTAAGCTGCACCAGGTTCTGATCAAGCCATTCCCCGTAGGGCTGCCGTGCGGCGTAATACTCCTTGATCTCATCATCCTCCAGAAGGCGCTGCTTTACGGTATCCACGAGCAGCATGCGTCCCGGCTGCAGGCGGCCTTTCCGGAGCACTTTTGTCTCGTCGACATCCAGAACGCCAACCTCAGAGGAAAGGATCAGCCGCTGGTCATCCATAAGGTAATAGCGTGACGGCCGGAGTCCGTTCCGGTCCAGCACAGCCCCCATGAGCTCTCCGTCGGAGAACAGGATCGACGCCGGTCCGTCCCAGGGTTCCATCATGGTTGCGTAATATCTGTAAAGATCCTTTCTCGTCCTGCTCATATCGCCGACATTCTTCCATGGTTCCGGTATCAGGATCATGACGGCCAGCGGCAGCTCTATCCCGTTCATAACCAGAAACTCCAGGGTATTGTCCAGCATGGCCGAATCTGAGCCGGCAGCATTTACGACCGGATAGATCCGATCCATATAGTCATGCAGAACCGGAGACACCATGGTCTCTTCCCTCGCCAGCATCCGGTCGACATTGCCCCGGATCGTATTGATCTCCCCGTTATGCAGGATAAAACGGTTCGGATGCGCCCGCTCCCAGCTGGGAGTGGTGTTGGTGGAGAACCGGGAATGCACCATGGCGATCGCTGACGCAAAATCCTCCTGCTGCAGATCGGTATAAAAAGCCCTCAGCTGTCCCACCAGGAACATGCCCTTATAGACGATCGTCCTCGATGACATGCTCACAACATAAGTATTATCATTGGACTGCTCGAATTCCCGTCTTGCGATATATAAAAGTCTGTCAAAGGGCAGACCTGCCGGTGTTTCTGAAGGCCGTCCGATAAAGCATTGCCAGATTGACGGCATGCAGGAAACAGCCGTTTTTCCAAGGATCTCAGGATGTACCGGGACCGGTCGCCAGCCAAGAAGTTTCAGTCCGTATTTTCCGAGAATGATCTCCAGCATTTTCATGGCCTGCCTGCGGGGCAATGTTTCCTGAGGAAAGAAAAACATTCCGACGGCGTAGTCTCCTGCTCCGCCCGGATCTATCCCGCATTCTGCAGCTGCTCTCTCAAAAAACGGATGACATATCTGCACCAGTATCCCAACTCCATCACCCGTTTCGCCAAGGGCATCCTTGCCTGCCCTGTGTTCGAGCTTTTCCACGATCTTCAGCGCGTCGTCCACAACACCCCGGCTCTTTCGTCCCAGTATATCCGCCACGGCACCGATGCCGCAGGCATCATGCTCCGTGATTTCTCCGTATTTCAGCCATTTTTCATTGATCACTGATCTGCTGCTCATTTCCTGACCTCCTGCCCGGCTCTGCCCAGGATCGCTGGCCTCTTCAGATTTCCCGGCGGATATTAAGCGTTTTCCTTTGCCTTCCATATAGAATGGCGGCGTACCCGGAACTTTTTATGCACCGGATCCGCCGCTATTCACAGCTGCGTTTTTGACAGCTCATGACCATCCCGGTCTGACTCCTTTTATCCTGATGTTATGATGCTTACCGCAGTGAGAACATCATCTCTCCATAGGTCGGATAGGGAAGATAGCTTTCCGGGATCAGGGCCTCTGCGGTATCTACAACTGCTCTCAGTTTCTGCATGTCCTTCAGCACATGCTCCTCATAGTATTTTGCCGTTTCGAGAGCATCTCCTGCCTTTTCCGCCTTCTTTGTATCCTCATCCAGCCTGGAAAGCAAAGCCACCAGCTTTCCGGATGCATCGTCGAGCTTTTCCATGACAGCGCCTTCCATCACACAGCCGGAGCCGGGAAGAAGCTGCTTCTTCAGGGATGCTTCTTCGGCAAGAGCTTTCATATATGCCAGCATTCCGGAGAAGAAATCTCTGCGTACCATCTCCTGCATGGTAAGAGACTCGATATGGATCGCCTTCGAATAGTTCTCAAGCAGGATATCATATCTGGAGAAGATCTCCACCTTCGTAAAGATCCCGTGTCTTGTAAACAGGTCAATGCTCTTTTCGGAGATCCATCTTGGCATGACCTCCGGAAGGGATTTCAGGTTATCGAGCCCTCTACTCTCAGCTTCCTTTACCCATTCCTCGGTATAGCCGTCGCCGCCGAACAGGATCCGCTTGTGCGCTGTGATCATTTCCTTCAGAAGGGCATACGCTGACAATTCCAGCTCTTCCCCTTTCTTTCCGGCAAGCTTTGCGGACATTTGCTGCAGCGTTTCCGCGACTGCCGTGTTAAGAACGATATTTGCGGTTGCGACAGATGCAGAAGAACCCGGCATACGGAACTCGAACTTGTTTCCGGTAAAGGCAAAGGGAGATGTACGGTTGCGGTCCGTCGTATCCTTCGTAATATCCGCGAGAACACTGGTGCCCATCTCCATCAGGGTCTTTCCCACTTCCTGGTAAGATGATCCTTCTTCAATACTCTTTAAAACAGCGGTAAGCTCATCGCCGATGAAAACGGATACGATGGCAGGCGGAGCCTCGTTGCCTCCAAGTCTGTGGTCATTTCCGGCAGTCGCCACGGAAAGTCTCAGCAGATCCGCGTAATCATCCACCGCAGCTATGGTCGCAGCCAGGAATATCAGGAAACGGAGGTTCTTAGCCGGATGCCTGCCGGGATCAAGCAGGTTCAGCCCGGTGTTGGTCTGCAGGGACCAGTTGTTGTGCTTTCCTGAACCGTTGACGCCTTCAAACGGCTTCTCATGAAGCAGGCAGGCAAAGTTATGCTTGTCAGCGACCTTCTTCATGACCTCCATCGTCAGCTGGTTGTGATCGACGGCAATATTGGCCGTTTCAAATAC
>CAMNFX010000059.1 GCA_946537585.1 uncultured Lachnospiraceae bacterium | reverse complement strand
ACTCACACTGGAAGTTACGCGAAGCGGAACTTCTATTCGCGATATATTTTGACGGTGTGAGTCCTCTTAAACTATGCTATAATATCCCGGATAAATAAGGAAGGAGACTTATCCTGTATGAAATACAGAGAACTCGGATCTACCGGCATTATGGTCAGCGAGATCGGTATGGGCTGCGAGGGATTTCTGACGCAGTCACCCGAAGGTTATATGGAGTATGTTGATCTTCTTGAGGAGCTGGGGATCAACTGCATTGACATGTATACACCGGATCCCGCATTCCGCACAAATCTCGGGAATGCTTTAAAGGGACGCCGTGAGCATTTTATTCTGCAGGGACATCTCTGCTCCTGCTGGAAGGACGGACAGTATCTAAGAAGCCGCGACCTTGCGGAAACAAAGGCCGCGTTCCGGGATCAGCTTGAGAGACTCCAGACCGATTATCTTGATATCGGAATGATCCATTACTGTGATTCGCTTTCTGACTGGGAGGAGATCAAAAAGAACGGGATCCTGGATTATGCCCGGGAACTGAAAAAGCAGGGCGTTATCCATGCTGTCGGCCTATCCAGCCACAATCCGCAGGTCGGACTCCGTGCCGTACAGGAAGGCGCCATAGAGGTGCTGATGTTCAGCATCAATCCCTGCTATGACCTGCTGCCGGCCAGCGAAGACGTTGAAGAGCTCTGGAACGAGAAGAACTATGAGAATGAACTCCTCAACATGGATCCGGAGCGTCAGGAACTGTATGAGCTCTGTCAGCAGCAGGGCGTCGGCATCACCGTAATGAAGGCCTTCGGCGGAGGAGACCTCTTAAGTGCGGAAATGTCTCCGGCGGCTGTTGCATTGACGGCCAACCAGTGCCTGCATTATGCCCTGACCCGTCCCGGTGTCGCTTCTGTAATGGCAGGCGGAAGAACTGCGGAGGATATCCGCCGGGCTGCTGCCTATGAGGAAGCCTCGGATGAAGAAAAGGACTATGCGCCTGCCTTTGCCGCCATGCCGAAAATCAGCTGGAGCGGACACTGCATGTACTGCAGTCACTGCGCACCCTGCCCGATGGGGATCAGTGTGGCGGACGTGACCAGGTTCCTGCATCTTGCTAAAGCGCAGGGAGCGGAAGAAGACCACAATGCGATACCGGAGACGGTACGGGAGCATTATAAGGTCCTCCCGCATCATGCAGGAGAATGCATCGCCTGCGGCAGCTGTGAGACACGCTGTCCGTTCTCGGTATCTATCATTGAGAACATGAAACAGGCTGCGGAGATCTTCGGATACTGATCTGCTGATTAAAGGAAATACGATAGTGAAAAAGCTTGATTCGATCAACCAATTCGTCAATCATTACCTGACTGCCTTTGTGCTGGTATCCGTGGCGGTAAGCCTGGTCCTGCCGGCACCGTTCGCGTCCATGGGGCGCCTGAATTTCGGAACGTTTTTCTTCGGAGCCCATTCCTTCACCCTGTCTCTGACCAGTGTTATGCTGATGATCATTATGCTTGGAGCAGGATGCTCGATCAGCGCAAAAGAGATTATGGGCGCCTTTCACCGTCCGCAGGATCTTGCTGTCAGTATTATCGCAAAGTTTTTTATGATGGCAGCGGGCGCCTGGATCACAGCGCATATCCTTAAGCTGAATGATCAGCTGGCGTTCGGACTGATCCTGCTGGGGGCCATGCCCTCCGGAACGGGTGCCGCTGTACTGGTCACGCTGGCAGGAGGAGAAATCTCCTTCGGTGTCGCGCTCTGCGTGTTCTGCACATTGCTGGCTCCTGTGGCTTCCCCTCTTTTGACCATGCTCTTTGGGGGAGCACGGATTGATGTGGATTTCGTCAGCATGGTGATCAACATTACGATCGTGGTGCTGGTCCCCATTTTGACAGGAATCATCCTAAGGAGCACTCTGCAGGATAAGCTGCAGAACTTCCGGAGGGTCCTTACCAGCTTTTCCCTTGCGTCCGTTCTGCTCATCATCTGCAACAGCACAGCTCCTAACAAAGACGTGATCTTAAGCGTAGATGCGCTGATCGTGATCCTGGCGCTGACCCTGAACTTCATCATTGCAGCTGCAGGCGTCACATTGGTGACACGTCTTCTTCGGATGGATCAGCCCCGGGCAAGTGCGGCGATCCTGGTTTCCTGTGAGCAGAACAATGCTCTTGCGGTTGGCATCGCTGCAGGTTTTGCCCAGACGGCACCGGCGGTTGCGATCCCTCCGATCATCGCCGTAGCACTGAATTTTGCTCTGGCTGCAATGCTGACAGGTCTGCTTAAGAAAAAGTCAGGCACCTGACAGGCTTTTCGCAGGAAAAGGGGTATCTGGAGGATCAAAATCAGATTATAATGTAAGATATATGGTGACCCGAAAAACTGTATGACTTTGATCCCTTTCAACGGGACGAACCGGGAGGACAAAATGAACAGGCAAACTATGAGAAGGCTGTATGGAATATCTGCTGCCATGATGATCCTTGCTGCAGCTCTGGCAGGCTGCGGCAGTAACGCTTCTTCAGAAAAAGCGCCCGCGGCTCCTTCAGAATCAGCAGTGGAAACGAGTGCTCAGTCCGGAGGACAGGCACGTGAGCTGTCGGAAGAAACGGCTGCTTCCGAAACAGAAGTAAAGGAAGAGGAAACCAAGGTAGAGGGAACCAAGGAGCAGGAAACGGCTGAAGAAACAACTGCAGGGCAGACAGAGGCTGAAGCTGCCGCAGCAGAGGAACCCGAAAGTGCATCCGACGAAGCTGTCGAAAAGGATCCGGACAAGGAAGCTTCCGATGCGGATGACGGCATCCCTGTTTACGTGATCAGCCAGCGTATGCTGTATGAATATGACCAGTTCGAAGGCGAGTACAAGCAGCTTTCGGGCTCTGAATATGAATGCGCGTATCTGACAGATGAGGCCGCAAAGGAGTACCCTGCTCTCGATAAGGCGCTGAATGAAGAAGCAGATCGCAGGATCAAACGTTTTGAAGAGGAATTCAATCTCCTTACGGGTGAATGCAGAAGCATGATCGAAGAGGGATATCCGCTGTATGCGCCGCTCACCGCCAACAGCTACATCCATGTACACCGCGCGGACGGTACACTGTTCAGCTATCTGGCATGCGCGGACAGCTATCTTGGCGGTGCTCACGGTGACTACGGCTACGGCGGCTATACCTTTGATACGAAGACCGGCAAGGCGCTGAAGCTGGAGGACCTCGTAAAGGATATTCCGGCTCTCGGTGAGCTGGTGATTGAAAAGCTTAAACTGGATTACGATGAACGCATCTTCTTTGAAAGCTATCAGGATACGATCCGTGCGGGCTTTGATGAAAAAAAGACGCAGGATGATCCGGATATTGCCTTTACGGTAGAACCGGACGGCATCAGCTTCTGGTTCGAACCTTACCTTCTGGCGGCCTATGCTTCCGGAATGCAGACGGTTCATATCCGCTTTGAGGAAGCTCCGGAGCTTTTTAAGCCCATCTGTACCGAAGGCGCAGAGGAGAATTACAGCATTGAGATGGAGGACTATGTGCCGCTCAAGGCGGACGTTGAGCAAAACGGGACCACGGATGAGATCCTGGTATACGGCGACATGTCCGAGTACGGAGAGTATCAGAGTCTTCATGTACAGGTGAACGGTAAGGACTGCACAGCGGAGGATGCTTACTTCTATCGGTTCAGCCCCGTTTATATCCGTGCCTATGAACATGATATCCTTCTTGTGGATACGATCACGGACAATGATTATCATGTGATGTACACCTTTGACTTAAGAGAGAACGGCGCAGTCTATTTTGGAAGTGAGAATTCAGCCTTCGGAGGAGAGATCCCTGAGCGTTTCAAGGAGGATGAGGATATCGGCTCCCTTCGTTTCCCGCCTGCGGATACCTCTCATTTCCGCCTCTGGACACGGTATGACCTTCTCAGCACTTTATCAGCCTCCCGCTGGTATTCGATCGGCGCGCAGGATGTACTGATTCCGGAAACAGCTTACTATGATATCAGCAATGACTATTTCGAGCTGACCACACTGATCGATATGGAGCTTGACCGGATCGATGAAGAGTCTGATGAGGTGGCCGAAGAAGCGGTGACCGTTCCGAAAGGAACAAAGCTGAAATTCTTTAGAAGCGACTGTGAGACCTATACCGATCTGAAGGATAAAGACGGCAATGTCTGGCGCGTAAAGATGGATGAAAAGGAAGACTGGCCGCCGGAGATCAACGGCCGCGGAATTTCCGAATGCTTTGACGGTATAATGTTCGCTGGCTGATCGTTTATTCAGCAGAAGACAAAGTGAAGATTCTGATCAAATTCGTGAAAATCATTATTACAGCGGCCATCGCGATCATCGTCGTGGTGGCCGCCGGTCGTTATGTCAATGCATGGCAGGCAGCAGAGGACGAGAGGACTGCACTTGAAGACGCGCAGAAAAGCCGGCCGCAGCAGATGACAGTAAAAGCAGCTGTGGACGGGGATACCCTGATCCTTGTAAATGATGAGAAAGTCAGGCTGCTCGGCATTGACGCACCGGAAAGCGTACATCGTGATAAAAGCCGCAATTCGGCCTATGGGGACATGGCATCGGAATATATGCGAAGTCTCGTAAAAGGCGGAGACCGGATCTGGGTTCTTCGTCCCGGCATGTCAGCTTATACAGGAACAAAACCCGAATACGGCGAAATGGATACGGGATCCGATCCGGAAAGTGCGGGTGCTTTGGCAAGGGATACGGATAATTACGGAAGACTCCTCCGCATTGTATGGACAACGGAACCGGATCTGTCCAATGGGCTTACAAAGGACTGCCTTTCGGAGAGCCTGAACTATAAAATGCTGGAGGAAGGCTTCGCGGTCACTTATTTCATGGAAAAGGATGAACCGTATGAGGAGCTCTTCCGGAGTGCAATGCAGAAGGCTGCGGAAGCAGGAAACGGACTCTGGAGTGCGGAAGGATGGCCTTCGTACGCTGCGATGAATCTCCTTGGACAGTAAAGCGTTTGCAGGGACAGCACGAATAGCGTTGATTACGGGTAAACAAAATGATCACAGAAGAATTTACATATCTGTCAAATGACAAAATACATGAGATCCATGCAGTGGAGTGGAGACCGGAGGATGAGCCTGCATCTTCGAAAGCTGAGGCTCCGGATAAAAAAACAGGTCCGAAAGCAGTTCTGCAGATCATTCACGGGATGGGAGAGTATAAGGAGCGCTACGCGGAGTTTGCGGCCTATCTTTGCCGGCATGGGTTTATCGTGGTAATGCACGATCAGCTCGGACACGGTGATACAGCAGTGAGTCCGGAGGAAAGAGGATACTTTACGGATATAAGCCGCGGAGGCGGCAGCGTGCTTGATCCGGTGCTTGAAGATATCCGGGAGCTTAAGAACAGAACACGGGAAAAGTATCCGAAGCTTCCGTATTTCATGCTCGGACACAGCATGGGTTCGTATTTTCTTCGATCTTACCTGATCCGGTATGAAAACAGGAAAGAATGGAAGCATCGTGCAAAGGATGCACCTGAGCTTACAGGCGCTGTCATCATGGGAACCGGGTTTGTAAGTCCGAGAGTCACAGTCGGAGGACTTATGCTGCTTCGGACCCTCGTGTTTTTACGAGGATGGCATTTCCGAAGCCGGCTGATCCAGAAAATCGCTACCGGAAGCGGCCCCTATAAGCAGTTTGATTCTACCGGAAAGGAGCCGGAAAAAAGCTGGCTTTCCAAAAACAAAGCCAGTGTCATAGATTTCTACAGCAACCCGAAAAGCAATATCCTCTATACGCTGAACGGATACGAGGGGCTTCTGGAGGCAGTGCTCCTAAGCTGCAGGAGGAAAAGCTGCCGGAAGCTTCCGAAAGATCTGCCAGTCCTTCTGGTTTCAGGTGAAAATGATCCTGTAGGAGATATGGGAGAGGGCGTAAAGACTTTGTACAGACATCTTCGCCGTGCAGGAATGCGCCGGGTCACCATGCATTTCTTTAAGGGCGACCGTCATGAGATCCTGCAGGAAACAGACCGCAGAAAGGTTTACAGATATATAGACCGCTGGATCGGTAGAGTACTGAGCTGAGATCCGGAGAGAATACGATCAAAGAGGATAAGGGAGCATATCACATAAAAATAATGTATGCGTACAAAATCCCCTTCTACGGACGTCGTCGGCCCGCAGCGGAGACGGGAACCGTAGAAGGGGATTTGTGTACGCTGGCATATTAATGCGACAGCTCATTCTTTGCCCGTGATATTATCAGATAAAAGCCGTTTTACTGCTTCAGAAAAGCATCCTTCAGGAGTTTGATGCAGTATTCCTCGCCAAAGGCGCCGGTGTTGAGGCAGATGTGATAATTGCGGGCATCGCCGTATTCCATGTCGGTATAGATCTGGTAGTAAGCCCTTCTCTGCTTATCCTTATCCGTGAGACGCTTTTCCGGCTTCTGGTCAGTTTCCCCGTAGAGGCGCACAATACGCTCGGCACGGTATGCCATATCCGCATGCAGAAATACCTTCAGAACATCATCACGGTCCTTTAAGAGATAATCTGCGCAGCGTCCGACAATGACACAGGATTCCTTGTCCGCGAGGTCGAGGATGATGTCGCTTTGGATCTGCCAGATACGTTCCTCATTGGTGGGACCGTAATAGGACCAACGGTTCATCAGATTGCCGATCCTGCCGTGCGGGACATATTCGCCCTTTTCCTTGATATACTCTCTGTCAAAACCGCTTTCTTCAGCCACCTGGTCAATGATCTGGCGGTCATAGCATTTGATCCCGAGTTCATCTGCAAGCCTGCGGCCGATGGTACGTCCGCCGCTTCCGAACTGTCTGCTGATCGTAATGATTTTATAGCTCATCGTAGTTTATCTCCATTCTGCCGCTTGGTCTGCGGCTGCACTGCTGTGCTATATTTGAAATTATATCTGAGTTGATTTTGGTTTTCAAGCCCCGGCAAGCTTTGTCAAAGTATACAAAGACCTATACATTTGCTTGTGACATTTGTACATAAGAAAAACTTTTCAGGCAGAATCCGCACTGTTATGATGTCGTTTGGCAGGTGTTTTATGGATCAAAATTTTCTGAGAAAACTGATCGTGCTTTCCGGAACGATAGGCATTTCGTTTTCGGCTGTTTTTATCCGCTATGCTTCAGTGCCTTCTCTGGTGCTGGTACTTTACCGGATGCTGATCACGGCGGCGCTTCGGCTACGGTAAGTACGATCAAGCTTGCAGAGCCTGTTTTTTCCGCGATCCTTGCAGCGGCCTTTTTCCGGGAGATCCCGACCTTGCAGGCAGTCTGCGGCAGTGTCGTGATCATCTTCGGCATCTGGTGGTATCTTAAGAGCAGTGACGATTGACAGGAGCAGGCTTTTGATTTATAGTTTCAGCATTGAAACAGCGTGGTTTCAGCATATTGCCTGCCATCGCTGTCCTTTTTTTATGAGATCAGAATACGTTATGCTGAGTAGCGGTTCAGCAGTTCTTTAAAAAGCAGTCTTTACCAAACAGATGCAGGAGGGAAAACATGTCAGACAAGATCCTGGTTCTTGATTTTGGAGGTCAGTATAATCAGCTGATCGCGCGCCGTGTGCGTGAACAGTATGTATATGCGGAGATCCGTCCATACAATAAAGTCACCCCGGAGGAAATCCGGACTGCCGGATATACCGGCATTATCTTCACCGGTGGCCCCAACAGCGTTTATGACCCTGCTTCCCCGCATTATGATCCGGCAGTGCTGGATCTTGGGATCCCGGTCCTCGGGATCTGCTACGGGCACCAGCTGATCGCCTGGATGGCAGGCGGCGAGATCTGCTCCGCAGGCAGCATCAGCGAGTACGGAAAGGTAGAGGTGCGGGTGAATGCCACATCCCTGCAGAAAGATGATAATGCCGGATCTGCAGAAGCGGAGACTTCAAAGGA
>CAMNFX010000058.1 GCA_946537585.1 uncultured Lachnospiraceae bacterium | reverse complement strand
ATGCAGGAGGGGCTGCTGTTACTATATAAACTATCTGCGTTCATAAAACTGCCCCCTTTATAACTCGGATTCTGTTGGTCAAATCCTATTTTGGGAAATGCCTCCGGACCCGATGTGCGATATCGAGCAATTTTATTCTATCCTGCCTCCTCAGCGCCTGCCTGACCGTATAAAGAAAAGCGTTCAGACGCCTTTTTAGAGGCACACTGAGGATCATCGGCAGACCATCATCCCCAGACGACGCTTACGGATTACTTTAAGAATCCGTCAATGATGGCTGCTTCCGCTTCCTCTGCGGTAAGGCCGAGGGTCTCGAGCTTCATGAGCTGCTCGCCCGCGATCTTGCCGATGGCCGCCTCATGGATCAGGGCTGCGTCCGGATGATCCGCATCGAGCGCCGGTACCGCCAGCACCTTGGCATTGCCCGCAATGATGGCGTCGCACTCGGTATGGCCGCTGCAGGGTGCAGCGCCGACGATATTGGACACGAACTTGATGCGGGAATTGTCTGTCGCGACCGAACGGCTGATGATATTGGCAGAGCTTCCCTCGCCGATCAGATTGGCCGTCAGGTCAGACTCCGCGAACTGTGTGCCGTTGGTAAGCAAGCGCTCCTTGATGACGATGGA
This sequence comes from uncultured Lachnospiraceae bacterium, assembly GCA_946537585.1. GTDB lineage: Bacteria > Bacillota > Clostridia > Lachnospirales > Lachnospiraceae > Avilachnospira. The sequence goes on along the minus strand of CAMNFX010000058.1, from coordinate 7,306 downwards.
TGCGCCGGCCTTGACCTCCGCCTTTGTAATGCGGCGGGTGGAATCAATGCCGCGGATCTGCGTGGTCTCCATTTCCACATGGGCGCCCTCCTCGAGGAAGAGCTCCGTGGTCGGATTCATGATATTGCCGCCGGAGGTGCCGTGCTCGGTCTCGCCGTAATGGCGCTCCAAGTACTTTACATGGCTGTTTTTGCCCACATGGAAGCGGTGCATGCCGTGATGCTCCGAATCCTGGTTGCCGCAGTTATGGATACCGCAGCCTGCCACGATGACCACATCGCAGTTCTCGCCGATGTAGAACTCATTGGTCACGGTCTCCTTGTGGCCGGATGCCGCGATGACGACCGGAATGCAGCAGGTCTCATTCTTCGTATTGTCCTTGATATTGATGTCAATGCCGCTGCCGTCCTCACGTGAAGTGATCTGGATGTTGGCAGTCGAGTTGCGGCTCTTGGCCTTGCCGTTGACACGGATGTTGTAGGCGCCGGTAGGCGTGGTGTGGATATCCGCGACCTCTGCCAGGATACGCTGTTCTATATCTTTGTCATCCATGTAGATCATCAGAACACACCTCCTTTTGCTGCCTCATCCTTCGGCTCGCACTTTTCTACGTCCATACCGTCCTGATCAGCCGCGTGGCAGGAAGGATAAGCGCTTTCCGTCCCGAGAAGACCCGGCAGGATCTCATCTCTCGGACCCTGGGCCTTCACGAGGCCGCGCTCGATCACAACGATCGTATCGGCGATCTCCAGGATGCGCTCCTGATGGCTGATGATCACGATGCTGCCGTTGGTCTCCGCCTTGATCTTCTCAAAGGCCTTGATCAGATTGGTAAAGCTCCAGAGGTCGATGCCGGCCTCCGGCTCGTCAAAAATGGAAAGACGGGACTTTCTCGCAAGCACCGTCGCGATCTCGATCCTTTTGAGCTCGCCGCCGGAAAGGGAGGCGTCCACCTCGCGGTTGATATAGTCCTTCGCGCACAGGCCCACCTCGGAGAGATACTGGCATGCAGCACCAACAGAGAGGGTCTTGTCACCGGAGGCCAGCTTCAGGAGGTCGAATACCTCGATGCCCTTGAAGCGGACCGGCTGCTGAAACGCAAAGCTGATACCGAGCTTTGCGCGCTCTGTAATAGACATGGAGGTGATATCCTGTCCCTCGAACAGGATCTGTCCTGCCGTCGGCTGATAAACGCCGGCAATGCACTTCGCAAGCGAGGACTTGCCGCCGCCGTTCGGACCGGTAATGACCACGAACTGTCCGTCCGGTACTTCCATACTGATGTCATGAATAATACCGACCTGGCCGAGTTCCTCATCGGCCACGTCATACTTGAGATTTTTTACACTTAACATGCTGCCCTTACCTTAAAAAGATTTATACTGTGCTACTGTTATCCGCATCAGAAGATGTTTTTCCCCTGACTGTTGATGCAGGTCACCTGGCAAAGCCAGCTTTTGACCCTTGCATCACATTTTTCTCACTAAAACATCCACGCGCACCCTGCCTTGCCTTGTAAAGAGGGGCAGCAGCCGCTCGCGTGTATCTTTAAGCCCTTACATCATAACATAAAGGAAGGCTGCGGCGCAACCTTCCCTTTATTCTGCTGACCTGCTCCCCTGACGGAACGAAAGATTCGGCTTTATGATCAAAACCGCTGCTTTTTGCCGTTTTTTTTCTTTTTAACTGCGGGTTTTTGTTTTTCCCCTGCAGTAAAGGTCCTAAGCTCTTCTTTCAAAGCCTCGTATTTTTCCCTGCTCTGCTCCCGGAACGCTTCATATTTCTCCCCGCCCTGTTCTTTTATGACATCCATTCCGCTTTTGAGAAGACGTATGACGATGCTGTTAAACTCCTGCTTTTGTTCCGGGTCCATCAGTCTGGAGGCTTTAAGCATCTCTCCCATATTCCGCAAAGGGTCTGCCTTCAGTTCGGTAAATGTTCTGGCTCCCCCTGCGCTGATAAAGCCGAAAAGCGCATCCGTAAAAGCCTCAAGCTCCGTATCCTTCAGTCCGCTGATCCACCCCCGCATGGACTCATCAAAGAACCGTCCGAGATCTGAGCGCTCAGACCGCACAAAGGAGGTCCCAAGGACCTGCCAGCTGATCGCGTCATGCTGCAGAAGGCCTGCCTCAGAGCTTTTGATCACCAGTGTCTCATCCCCGGTCTCCAGGAGTCCTCCTATGATCGAACTGTCGGGAACGATCCTGGTGATCTTTGAGAGCATCGCCCTGTACTCTGCCCTCCGGATGAGCTCCGGCCTGAATCCCGGAGCATCGCAGGCATAGACATGAACGATCCGGTCCCTGACGGCTTTCGCCGAAAAAGAGGCTGCGTAGACTGCAAGGTTGCCGCCCTTGGAGTGTCCTCCGGCATAGATCTTAAGTTCGCTGCCTGCTTTTCCGAAAACGCTGTTGAGATACTGCACCGCATGCCGCTGTGAAGGGATGACCGGCATATAGCTTAAACCGAAGTCCTCCTTCCAGCCGGCGATCGTCATATCCGTTCCCCGGAAGGAAACAAAGGCCGTGCACTCATCAAGCCAGAAGGTCATGGCGCACATCTGCTCCGCGGCCTCACAGTTAACGAGATTCAGGTAGTCGCTCACCATGACGGAGCCGAAGCGCACACTGTCTGCCGCAAGCCTTGCAGCGGAAGGAACATGATTAAAGGGAGGAAGAAGCCCGGCTATCTCCTCATCCGTATGCGACTGGAAATAATGATCCACTGCCGTTTTCAGAGGCACCATGCGCCCGTAGCTTTCGATGCGGCGGTCGACCGGATCAGGGACCTCGCCGTTCATCTGTCCCCCATTGTCATCGGGAAGCGGCCTTCCATGATCGGCTGCATCTTCGTCAGTGAGTGTATCCGGCAGGCAGAAGCCGTCCACACGAAAGAGCTCATCCATATCCAGGTAGGAAAGGTACGACAAGATCAGTCCGTCCACCTCATTAAACGGGCTTAATTCAAAGCTCAGGTCGCCTCTCCAGTTCAGATAATCGAGTATATTTGCCATGTGCCGCCGGTCTTCCTGTACTGTCTGCATAAACTGTGTACTGCTTTCTGTACATATTTTAACTGACAGAATTTGTCATTGCAAGACGGTCAGCAGGGAAGTTTCTACGGTGTTGCAGGATAGGCCGCGATATCGAAGTTATGTGCGCCCCAAGAGACCTGCTGCAGATAGGCAGTCGTCACAAGGCACCATCGTCCCGCGATCCTTCTGGGGCAGGCATCAAAGTGATACCATGTTCCGTCCACATCCACCAGATTCCAGAAATGCCCGCCGTCACTGGCTCTAACCACCCGCTGGCTTGGCATATCGCAAAGTCCCAGCAGATATTTGGACATGGAGTAATACACGTAGCAGTTTCCTCTGTGGGCAGTGAAGCCATAGATCGCGGCAAAGCCTTCGGAATATTCCGGAGGGAACATGCCGTTATTGGAGTAGGTCGTATTGGCCCGGATCCACTCATAGATTGCATTGGCCTTCTCGGGCTTGGTCATATTGTCATTGACAATGGCGGAAAGAATCCCCGATGCGATTGCTTCCGCTTCGAGGTCCTCTTCTGTTTTCTCCGGCTCCGCCTGGGTCTGCTCCGACGTTGCAGTATCCTGGCCCGGCCCTGTCTGCGGTGCGGAATCATCGATGGAATAAAGCCAGGCGCCGCTCTCATCGAACATCTCGTACTTGCCGTTGACCGCAGTCCTTCCGGTCACCATCAGCCCGTGCTGATCCAGGTAGTACCAGATCTCCCCGTCCTGCAGCCAGCTGTTCGTAAGGAAGCCTCCTCCATCCTGCAGATACATCCAGCTCGTTCTGTCATGGTTGATGTCGATCCAGCTGCCGGCATATGCGCCGAAGCTTAACAGCAGCGCCAGCAGGCCTGCCGTCAGAATGATTCCTGTTTTCTTCATAGTTTTCTTCCTCTGATGCATCTTTGCATACCGCATGCGGATGCCTGCGGCATAAATAGGTTGCTGCTTTACTGCGGGCTTTCCAGCTGCAGTGCCATAGTGTTATAGCCCGGGATAGAGCCAAGCTCATGCAGATAGCGTTCTGCGATCTCATAGACCAGCACGTCGGGCTCCGCCGCCACCAGGTCCTCCGTATCAAAGTAGTACCTTGACGTGATCACGGATTCGGCAAATCCCTCCTCGATAAACGGCGTGAGATTCCAGCGGAAGGAGTCGCCCGTGAAGTATACGCTTAAAGGAGCTGTCTCCGGTGCGGTGCTCACGGCAGCCTCCCGGACCGATTCTCCGTTCCTGTCCTTTTGCTGTTCTGTAACCCTCAGCCGGCAGCCTTCGGCAGCATCTGTTTCCATGCTGTCCCAATCATTTCCAAGCTGCACGAGGCGCTGCAGATCTCCACTCCTTGTGCCGGTCACGGTAAAGCGGTGAGGTATCTGCTCTATGGAAAGCCCCCTGTCCTCCGCCAGCGCCTTTAAGAGCTCCCCGAAACCAAGGTACGCACCCTCCCGGTTCCAGTGGGTATCCGTCGTATAATACAGGTCCTTTTCCCGGGCTTTTTCCTTCAGCACGCTGACCGGATAGACAGTCCGGATCTGCGGTGCATTTTCGGAAAGGAAGCTGAGCAGCTGTTCTGTGCGGTTCGGGCTCTCCAGGACCCGGATGCGTTTTGGCATAAAGGCATCACCGTAGATCTGTTCCTTGTCCGGCACGATCAGCAGAACAAATCCGATACCAAGCTCCTCAAGCTCCCCCGAGAGTGACTCCAGGTTTTCAGTCACGTTCTGAAGCTCTTCTTCCGAGAACAGGTTTGTATGCTTATAGGTTTCCAGGGGCTGTCCGTCCTGATCGCGGTAGAACAGCCAAGGCTTTTTCGTGCCGGCAATGACCTTCTGCGAATCGATCTCGGAAAACAGGGCGAGCTCCAGTTCCGCCTTCAGGCTTACGAGCGGCGTCTTCCAGTACAGATGGTCCGTAAACCAGTCAGAAAAGCGTCCCGGAAATGCGTCAAGGTCTTCCGGGGAATGAAGCCGGGGAAAGGATGCCAGACTGCGGTTTTCCTCCGACATTGTTTCACCTGCAGCGCCCCGGATCACGCTTCCCGTAAGAGGCATGAAAACGATCAGAATAAGAAAGGCCGCTGCCAGTATGATGTCTGCTTTTTTCTTCATACCTGCTGTCCCTCTAGAATCTGAAGTAGATAAATGGATTGTAGCTGTCCGCCGCAAGGTACATAATGCATAAAAAAAGGAGAATCGGAAGTACCGCCGCTTTAAACCATACGCTTTCCCTCAGGCTTTTCTGAAGCTCTCCCGGGATGATCCCGCACATCAGGATCCCGATGAGCGTGACGAAGAGGCCCTTTGTTTCGAGGATCTCCATCACAGACCAGACCTGTCTTGCCGGGGTCACGAGGGTCTTAAAGTAGCCAAGCGCAGCCGTAATGTTCTCCGCGCGGAAAAAGATCCAGGCGAGGGAGACCGCCAGCAGAGTATATACATGTCCTGCGATGCGGCCTGCCTGGGTACCGCTTACCTTTACGTTTGCCCGGAGAAGTCTCTCCAAGACGATCAGGAGTCCGTGAAGCATGCCCCAGGCTATAAAATTCCAGCCTGCGCCGTGCCACAGACCGGTGAGAAAAAAGACGATCAGCAGATTGATACAGGTACGGATATTTCCCTTTCTGTTTCCGCCAAGGGGAATATAAAGATACTCCTTAAACCAGGTGGAAAGAGAAATATGCCACCTGCGCCAGAATTCCGTAATGCTTTGTGCGGTATAGGGCATATTGAAGTTTTCCAGAAAATGGAAACCAAACATTCTTCCCATGCCGATGGCCATATCGGAATAACCGCTGAAATCAAAATAGATCTGCATGGAATACATCAGAACGCCTACCCAGGCCAGGGCCGGCGTTCTTTCGGCATCCGGCATCGAAAAGATCAGATCTGCCCTTACGGCAAAGACATTGGCAAGCAGCACCTTTTTCCCGAGGCCGGAAATAAATCGGCTGATGCCTTCTGTCATCAGATCGAAGCTTACGCTTCTATCGTCGATCTCATCCGCGATATCTCTGTACCGCACGATCGGCCCCGCAATCAGCTGCGGGAAGAAAGAAATATATAAAAGGAGCTTCCAGAAGGATCGCTGAACCTCGCAGCGACCCCGGTAAAGGTCGATCGTATAGGAAAGTGCCTGAAATGTATAAAAGGAAATGCCAATGGGAAGCGCGATCCGCTTTACGGAAAGGCTCATTCCCGTAAGGCTGTTCATGGCATCAATAAAGAAATTAAAGTACTTAAAGTACCCCAGCATGCCAAGGCTCATGGCAAGCGTCACAGTCAGTGCGAGGGTACGGACAGTCAGTTTTTTGCTCCCGGCGATTATAAGACCGCCCAGGTAGTTTGCCAGCACGCAGCAAAGAAGCAGAAGGATGAGCCGCGGCTCTCCGAAAGAATAGAAAAGAAGGCTCGCGAAAAGAAGCAGAAAATTCTGCATTTTCTGCTTCTTCCATACCTGCAGCAAATAGTAAAGGATCAGGACCGCAGGCAAAAATATCCACAGGAATGTTATGGAAGCGAATACCATCTGCTTCTAAGCGGACGGTCAGATGTAAGAGATAAAGCTGATCTTTCCGGCTTTTGTCTTGATATAAAGCGTCCCGGTCCCCATGATCACCGTATAGGTGGAAAGTCCTTTCCTTGCAGTCGGATACAGCGCCGTGATCCGGCTTTCCGGGTCTCCAACCCTCAAGCCCTCCTCGGTCGCCACCTGTCCCGTCAGCAGGGTTATGTTGCTGATGACCTCCTGCCCTGCTTCGTTCTGCTCGATCAGGACTTCAAAGTCGCCGGTCTCTCCATAGGTGTAGGCTTTGTTGATATAGCCGTTGGCACAGTTGTTCACATCCCTGGAGGACTTAGCCTCTCCTAATGTCTGGCGGGCTGTGTTTGCGTCCATTCCGACGCTGTAGCGGATCTTGTTGTAGGTAAATCCTGCCTTTGGTGCCTCCGCAGCATATCCGGTCAGTGCCGATGCCAGGATCATCATTGCTGCAAGGGCTGCAAGCGCCCTTCTTTTGAGACTGCCAAGTCCCGTCATTTCGGTCATTCTTGTCATTTTGTCATCCTCTTTTCTTTAAGGATGCTGACAGATAGTGCATTGCCGCATCTCATTCATTCAACAGAAGCTATTGTACCATAAACCTGACATAATCGAAAGCAAATCCGGCATGTTCAATGCCATGTCTGTCATTATTTTTTTCGATTATCCGCTGACTTAATATCGTTCGCCTTGCCTCCTCCCTGGTAATACTCCTGAAAAGGCCGCAAAAACCGGA
>CAMNFX010000057.1 GCA_946537585.1 uncultured Lachnospiraceae bacterium | reverse complement strand
AATGCCTGTAAATAAAATGCAGGGTGGAGGACGCTTATGAGGAGATTTTTAAGAAAAACAGCAGCCGCGGGACTTGCGGCAGTTCTGGCACTGATGACGGCAGGGTGCGGCGTCAAAATCAGTGCGACGGATGAGAGCCAGCTTCAGTCGATCGCCGAAAGTCTTTCAAAGGATGTGGAGAGCATCGCGGAGAGCATGGCCGGTGAGGTGGAGAGCGTAGCCGAAAGCATGGCGCAGGATACCTCCAAAACAGCGGAAAGCGTCGCGGACAGCACCGCGCTCAACCTTGCCGAAGCGCTCGAAAACAGCGTAAAGGAAAGACAGGAGAAGCGGGCGGCAGAAGATGCTGCTTCAGAGGGTGCGGATGCTGCTGAAAAAGCGGCAGCTGACGGCAGTGAGTCCGAAGGACCGGCAGCAGAGAAAAACGGCGACGTATACATTCTCTTTACCAGCGACATCCACTGCGGAGTGGACGAGGGTTTCGGTCTGGCCGGACTTGAGGAGATCCGCAGCACGCTTGAATCAAAGGGTTATACAGTCCTGCTGGTCGATGACGGAGACGCTATCCAGGGCGAGGCGCTCGGCACGCTCTCAAAAGGCGAGTCGATCATTGAACTGATGAATGAAATGCATTATGATGCGGCGATCCCCGGAAACCACGAGTATGACTACGGTATGGAACGCTTTCTGGAGCTTGCCGAAAAAGCAGAGTTTCCGTATATCAGCTGCAACTTCAATAAAGAGGGCGAGCTGCTGTTTGAGCCGTATATCATCAGGGAAGCGGCCGGGATGAAGATCGCTTTTGTCGGAGTTACCACCCCACAGACACTGGTCAGTTCAACGACCATGTATTTCCAGGATGATGACGGCAATTTAATCTATGGCTTTTTGCAGGATGAGAGCGGTGAGAAGCTGTATGAGGCAGTGCAGAAGGCTGTAGACAGCGCACGCGCAGAGGGTGCGGATTATGTCTATCTGATCGGACATCTCGGACTGGATCATGAATGTACTCCCTGGACCTATGCCGATGTACTGAGCCACACCAACGGTATCGATGTGCTCCTGGACGGGCACAGCCATGATACCGAGCAGATCGTCATGAAGAATAAAGACGGTGATAATGTTGTACGTTCCGCCTGCGGGACCAAGCTGAACTCGATCGGATACAGCCATATCTCCGCCTCCGACGGAATCGTCGATACCAACATCTGGACCTGGCCGAACAAGCAAAGCCTGCCGGAGCTTACCGGGCTCCATAACAGGATGAGCGATGCGGTTGCGGCTGAGAAAGAAGAGATCGAAGATATTTTAAAGGAGGTCGTGGCACAGACAAAAGTCGATCTTACGATCTTTGATCCGGTGGAAAAGGATACCGGCGGCAATCCCATCCGTATGGTGCGCCGGGCGGAGACCAATCTCGGCGACCTCGTCGCGGATGCTTACAGGGCGGCGCTTGGTGCGGACATCGGCATTTCAAACGCCGGAAACATCCGGGCGGATATCGCAAAGGGCGATATCACTTATGAGAACATCATGGCGGTAAATCCCTTCAACAGCCAGCTTTGTATGGTGGAAGCAACGGGACAGCAGATCCTCGATGCCCTCGAGTGGACATCGCGCGCAGTGCCGGACGAGAATGGCGGTTTCCTGCAGGTGTCCGGCATGAGCTATGAGATCGATGTTAATGTCGAAAGCGGCTGTGAGTCGGACGAAAACAGCATGATGACAGGGATCAGCGGTGAGCGCCGCGTGAAGAATGTCCTCGTAGGAGGGGAACCCATCGATCCGGACAAGCTGTATACGGTTGCCGCCATTGACTATGTCCTGCTCTTAAACGGGGACGGCATGACGGCATTTGACGGCGCAAAGCTTCTGCAGGACAGAGTCAAGCTGGACAATCAGGCGCTGATCGAGTATATTTCGGAAGGCATTGACGAAGAAGGCTGGGAAGCATATGCTGATCCTTACGGACAGGGCAGGATCGGGATCATTGAGTAAATGTCTGTGCCGGGCTCGGCTCGCGAAGTTTCATAGTAGCCTGAGAAACAGGAGGTTTGATCTTGGCAAGTTACAGAAAAGCAGGATGGGGAGATCTGCAGGCGATCGCTGATCTTTATGAAAAAGCGCATGATGCCGAGGAGGCGGGGGTCATCCACACCGGGTGGCTCCGGGGGATCTATCCTACAAAGGAAACTGTGGAGGCAGGGTTAAAGCGCGGCGACATGTTTGTTGCCGAGGATGAAGGACGGATCATCGGTGCGGGCGTGATCAACCATGTCCAGGTGGATGTCTATGCCAAAGGAAGCTGGAAGCATCCTGCCCCGGACGAAAAGGTGATGGTATTCCACACCCTGTTTGTGGATCCCGGGTGTCAGCATCAGGGCATCGGCAGAGGCTTTATCAAATACTATGAGGACTATGCCCTTTCAGAAGGCTGCCCGTATCTTCGATTTGACACCAACGAGCACAACTTAAGGGCGAGGGCGCTGTATCAGCAGCTTGGCTATGAGGAGATCGGCATCGTCCCGACGATTTTTAACGGGATCCCCGGCGTAGGGCTTGTGCTTCTGGAAAAATATCTCGGATGACGGATGAAACCATCTTTTTAGGGGATGGTAAAGCGGGACGTTTTGAGTATAATAACGATAGGGCAGATTGTAGCCGTTCTTATGAAAGGAAACAGTCCTATGAAAAGCATTAACCTGAAAAAAGTATTGATCCCGCTGGTCCTTGCGGTCGTTGTCCTGTGTGTATTGTTCGGCGTATTTGTGGGCAGAGTACGCCAGAATGCAGGCGTCACCGACGAACAGGCGCTCAGAAGCAAACCCAAGGCAGCCGGAGCAATGTATATCGATCCCGCAGTCGTGGCGCAGGGCAACGGTGCGTGGCAGGGGCAGAACTACATTACTGCCGCACAGTCAGCACTGAACATCGTAAACCAGCAGCGCGCCAACGCAGGACTCGGTGCACTTCGCTGGGATGATAACCTTGCGGCCTGTGCGATGATCCGTGCGACAGAGCAGCCGGTAAGCTTCTCCCATACCCGTCCGAACGGAACCGACTGGTACACCGTATGCCCGGACCTGATGTACGGAGAGAACCTGGCCTACGGCTACAGTTCACCGGATCAGGCCGTCAACGCCTGGATGAATTCACCGGCGCATAAGGAAAACATTCTGAAGCCGGGATTCGTATCCTGCGGCATCGGCGTATACGAGGCCAACGGAACCTGGTACTGGAGCCAGGAGTTCGGATACTACTAAGACCATCAGAAGAAATAATAAGAGTAGTATTGCGGGGCTGTCGCAATAAGAAAGCAACATATACAAATCCCCTTCTACGGTTTCCCTCCCGCTCCGATTTTTGCTTAAAATAGTCAGATTAAAGAAGCAAAAATCGTCGCTGCGGGCCGTCGACGTCCGTAGAAGGGGATTTTGTACGCATACATTATCTAATGCAGCAGCCTCATATATGTTTTTGCGGTAGAAGTGGTATAATGAGCCCAAGGGACAAATGAGGGCATATCGCATGCTCGCATGCAGATAGGCACTCATGAGGTCACGGGGGCTCATGAAAAGCCAGCCCAAGGGACAAATGACCAAAAGAGGAAGATGCAAATGACACTGCAGTCCATTTATGAACAGGATAAGGAACGCCTCGTCTCCGTATGGAGCGGCGCTGATAAAAAAGATATTATCCGTACAGTCGGAACAGAGCTTGACCGTGTGCTTTACGCGTTTAACGACCAGGAGGAGAACCCGCGTGTGCAGCAGGCTGCAAGTGCAATGATCCGCACGGCAAAAGCTTCTGCCGGTTTTCTTGATACGGACGGCGTGACCAGGGTCTATGGGAGAACAGATTATATCGGCGGGACAAAGCAGGCGGAAGAGGATAAGAGGAAAAACGGCAGGCTTCCGAAGAAATTCTGGATCCTGCTTGCCCTCGGCATTCTGTGTGCTGTTCCCTATGTCTATATTACTTACCGGCTGCTGTCGCAGGTGTCCAAAGAGTGGCAGTGGTATCTGCTGATCTCGACTCCGGTCGCTGCCATGCTGCTTTTGTTTCTTGCAGGCCTTTTCTTACGGAGGACCATGAGTCCGGACAGAGAGCAGATCCGTGCCGAGGTCCTCACGGACCCGATGAAGGTGTATCATCAGGTACTGGCGGTGCTGCTTGTGATCGACAAAAATCTGGAGGAGATACGAAGTACAGAAAGGATCGAGGAACGAAGGCAGCAGAAGGAAGAGGCGCAAAATGTTGATAGTCAGGAGCTGGAACTTCTTCAGGAGCTTCTGGAAGACGCCTATGCCAGAAGGGACAGCGATGAACAGGCGGCGGAGAGCATCACGAGGATCAAATTCTATCTTCACACCAAGCATATCGATGTTGTGGACTGGAGCGATCCGGCAGCAGGCAATAATGCTGCTGATGCCGCCTCCGGCAATGGGGAGGGGCAGACTGCGCTGCTTCCTTCCGTGTCAGAGCTGAATGCCCGCAGGGGCTGGTTTGATATGATCCCGGCGTACGCAGCCGGCACGATCCGTCCGGCACTTACTGCAGACGGCAGGCTCCTTCGGAAGGGGCTTGCATCAGCAGGACAGCTGCAAAGCTGAAATGATGGAGGAATCATACGATAAATGGAACGTTTCTACGGATTTGACCTGGGCGACGCGGAAAGCGCGGTGACCCTGCTGGAAAAACATGATCAGGAAGTGCCGAAGGTTTTAACGGTTCAGGAGGCGAAGAGCTTTATCACAGCATATGCAATGCGAAGAGACGGGCAGCTGCTGATCGGGGAAGGCGCCTGCTATGAGCCGGATGTGCTCGTCCGGCAGCTTCGCTTTAAGAGCCGCTTTCTGACTGACAGCTCCGTACGGGCAGACATCAAAAGCTTTGCCGCGGGTGTGCTCGGAGAGCTGATCATGAACGGAGATCTGGTGAGGGGAGACGACCAGTGCTTTTATGTCGGCTGCCCAGCCGGCTGGGATAAGGCTGTGAGGGAAGAGTACCGGGAGATCTTTGAAAGTGCCGGATATCCCCCGTTAAAGGTGGTTTCCGAATCCCGTGCGGCACTGGTGAGTGCCTGCCAGTCACGGCATCTGCAGGTGGGTTACGACATCCTGTCACGGCCCGTGCTGGTCGTGGATATCGGCTCCTCGACCACGGATTTTGCCTATATCATGAGCGGGCATGAGGTCGAGCTCAAGACCGGAGGAGAGGTCTCCTTAGGCGGAGGCATCATGGATGAGATCCTTCTCGAAGAGGCAGTGGATGCCTCCTTTGATCCTGTGAGGATCCGGAGGATCTTCGAGGAAGCTCCTGCCTGGAGGACCTACTGTGAGTTTGCCGCAAGGCGCCTAAAGGAAAAGTACTTTGCGGATGAGGAATACTGGCAGAAGGAACCGCTGACCCAGACGATCACGATCCGCGCACAGCTCATCCCCGCGAAGCTGAAGCTCTCCATGAACCCGGAGATTGCTGATAAGCTTCTCGAAAAGAAAGCAGAACGCCTTGGCGGACGTTCTTTCAGGGAAGTTTTTATGGACAGCCTCCGTCAGGTGAGGGACTCCATAACAGAAAAACAGCCAGAACTCATCTTTATGACCGGCGGAGTCTCCCGCCTCAGAGCGATCCGTCTGTGGTGCCGGGAGATCTTCCCCGACGCAGTGGTGATCTGCGGCAGCGAGCCTGAGTTTTCCGTTGCCAAAGGTCTGGCGAGCTGCGGGAAGATCGATGAGGAACTGAGAGAATTCAAGGCGGATATCGCCGCCCTGATCGAGTCCACGACTGTAGAGGATATCGTGGAGGAGCATATTGACGCGCTGTATCACAGTACGGTAGACGCCATGGTGGACCCGATCCTGGAAAAGGTCGCGCTGCCGGTGATCGACCGCTGGAGAGAAGGCGGCGTGGACCGGCTCGCGGATATCGACGGGATCATGGAGCAGGAGATCGACGCATATCTTCATTCGGAGGAAGGGCGCGGCATGCTCTCGAGGACGGTAGCCGGCTGGCTCAAGACAGTTTCCTACAGTCTGGAAGAAGATACAATGCCCATCTGTGTCCGGCATAATGTACCTTATTCTGCGCTGAGCCTCAATTCCTACCTCTCGCTTTCGGATATTGACATCCGTGTGGAGACCAAGGATCTGTTTGCCGTAGAAGAGATGACCTGGCTGATCGACGCCATTGTTTCAGTCGTGGTGGGACTCCTTTGCGGCGGCAGCGGCGTTGCGCTGATCGCAAGCGGCATCCAGGGGATCGTGATCGGCTTTATCGTATCGGCTCTGGTGCTGGCACTCGGGAAGGACCAGATGCAGGGCGCATTTCTGAAAATGAACATCCCCAAGCCCGCGCGCAAGCTCATGCCGAAGAGCTACCTCAAATCCCGGGCGGACAGGATCAGCGCAGAGGTCAAGAAGAGCCTCTATGAGAAGCTTGAAAAGGAAAAGAACGCGGAGATCACGGAGCGCCTGGTACGGGAGATCTCCGAGCAGATCGAGCTCTGCCTTACCAAGATGGCGGAGGTCGTGGAGATCCCGCTCGGATAAGAAAAACAAAAAATGGAAATTAACGCAGCAGGAAAAGACAGAGAACATCAGTCCCCTGTCTTCCTGCTTTTTTAAGGAAGCTGACATGATCAAAAGAGAAAAAAAAATCCCTGGCTCTGTGAAAGAAAAGTCTGAAGGCATCAAAGCAGGCGGCCCCTGTGCGGTTTCCAAAAAGTGCGGCGGCTGTCAGTTCAGCGGCATGGCCTATAAAAAGCAGCTTAGCTTAAAGCAAAAACAGATGGAAGAGCTCCTCGGAGATTTTGCGCCCGTGGAGCCGGTCCTTGGCATGAAGGATCCGTTTTACTACCGGAACAAGGTCCATCATGTATTCGGACGTGATAAGAAGGGCAATGTCCTTGCCGGCTGCTACGAGGCAGGAAGCCATCGGGTCGTTGACATCGGCGAATGCCTCATCGAGGACAGAAAAAGCCAGGAGATCATCCGGAGCATCAAAGGAATGCTTCGTTCCTTTAAGATTCGAATCTACGATGAAGATACCGGATACGGACTTTTGAGGCATGTCCTGGTACGCCGCGGCTTTTCAACCGGAGAGATCATGGTGGTGCTGGTTTTAAGTTCCCCGATCCTTCCCGGAAAGAATAACTTTGTCAAGGCGCTTTTGAAGGAGCATCCGGAGATCACAACGATCATCCTCAACGTAAACGATGAGGACACCAGCATGGTGCTCGGAAAGGTCTCGAAAACGATCTACGGGCCGGGCTTTATCCGGGATACCTTATGCGGATGCAGCTTTCGGATCTCTCCGCAGTCCTTCTATCAGGTAAATCCCATACAGACAGAGGTCCTGTATGAGACGGCGCTGCAGTTTGCGGGTCTCATACCGGATCAGAACAAATCCGGAACGATCCGTGTGATCGACGCCTACTGCGGCATCGGCACGATCGGACTTGCAGCAGCAAAGGCAGCGCCCGCCTGCAGCGTTACCGGTATTGAACTGAATCCGGATGCCGTACGGGATGCACGCCTCAATGCAAAGGAAAACGGGATCCGCAATGCACGCTTTATCGTCGGGGATGCCGGCAGATACATGGAAGAACTGGCGGACGCAGGAGAGCGTGCCGATATCATTTTCATGGATCCGCCCCGGTCCGGAAGCACGGAGCAGTTCATCGACGCTGCCTGCCGCATGGATCCTTCGAGGATCGTCTATATTTCCTGCGGACCTGAGTCTCTTAAGCGGGATCTTAAGTATTTTCAGAAAAAGGGCTGGAAGGCTGTACGTATCCGGCCGGCAGACCTCTTCCCGCTGACTGAACATATCGAGACTGTTTGCCTCTTGAGCAACACCCAAAGCAAGAAGAAAGAGTTCTAATAAGAAACGCAGACTGTTCATCTGCGATTTTCATTTCCCCAGTCACATAGCTTGTCGAG
>CAMNFX010000056.1 GCA_946537585.1 uncultured Lachnospiraceae bacterium | reverse complement strand
CCGGAACAAACAGCGAGCGTTTTCGCTTCATTGACTTCCTTTCCAATCATTGGATGATTTCATAAAAGCGAAAACGGAAGCGGGGCGCCAGGCGCCGGTGACGCCTGCTTGGCGCCGACCGGAGCGGAGCGAAGATAGGAACCGTAGAAGGGGATTTGTGTACGCTGGCATCTTAATGCGACAGCCCCTTACTGCAGTTTTTACTTCACCTGGGGCTTAAAAACCCTGTTAAAAACTCATAAGCAATTGTGTTTCCTGACAAAGAAAAAAACCACGGAATTTCCGTGGTTTTATTTACGCAGAAGATGGGATTTGAACCCATGCGCCGCTATTAACGACCTACTCACTTTCCAGGCGAGCCCCTTCGACCACTTGGGTACTTCTGCAGTCAAAGAATATGTACCGGAGACCGGTGTCTATTCAGTTAGCGGATCGGAATGACGGTCCGTATTGGAAACGGCACGCGATGCCTTCGGCATCACCTGCCAGGTCGGTCGGAACCATCCTGAATCATGCCTTCGGCATGATGGGCTCCTCCCTCACGGAAAGGATGGGATTCGAACCCATGTGGAGTTGCCCCCAAACGGTTTTCAAGACCGCCTCGTTATGACCGCTTCGATACCTTTCCAGGTGTGCTCCGCCATGAACGGTAGAGCAACATGCTTGACTATAATAATCAATTTCACAGCCTTTGTCAAGCGGTTTTGTGATTAAAATCAGCAATTGCAGACTATCTTTTTCTGCCCGCTTTCCAATGCTTGATCAGTACATGACTCTTGAGAAAGAACTTAAGGTCAGTCCGTTCTGCTCGAGCATCTGCAGGATCATGTGCGTGATCTTCGGACCCATGACCGGATCGGAAAGCGAGGTGTAGATGATGTACAGTCCGTAAAAGGCAGCCAGGCTTAAGAGAATATCAAATATCCCGACGATGATCCCGGCAGTGGAACGGCTTGTTCGGATCTCGCTCTTTTTTGAGAGGATACCCGCGGTGATTGCCATGACGCCGAGGAAGAAGCAGTAGTAGATCCCGTTCGGGAAAAAGAACAGGTAGCTTAAGACGCCGAAAAGCGAGCACCATATACTGTACCGTGCGAATGTCATGGACGGTTTGTTGTTTGTGATCTCATTCATGTCTAATAATGTATCACGTATTTTCCCGACTTGCAAGCAGGGAGGGAATTATATATAATAGTTTAGTTATGAGAACAGAAAGCTATTCGGAAAATGAAACCTTCGCGGTCGGCAGCCAGCTCGGACGTGAAGCAGCCCCCGGCCAGGTCTACTGCCTGAACGGGGATCTTGGCGTGGGAAAGACCGTATTTGCAAGAGGCTTTGCGGAAGGACTCGGGATCCGGGAGCCGGTCACCTCGCCGACTTTTACGATCATAAAGGAATATGATGAGGGGCGGCTTCCGCTCTATCATTTTGATGTGTACAGGATCGGCGATCCTTCCGAGATGGAAGCGATCGGTTACGAGGAGTATTTTTACGGGAACGGCGTCTCCCTCATCGAGTGGTCAGAGCTGATTAAAGAGCTGATCCCTGAGGATGCGGTTATCGTCAATATCCGGAAGGATATGAGCAAGGGACCGGATTACAGGGAGATCGAGATCCTGGGCACTGTTCCGTATATTCCCGGAGAGGAGGCCCGCAGATGAAGATCCTTGCGATCGAATCCTCAGCGCTGGTCGCGTCCTGCGCAATCGTGGAGGATGATCTTTTAAAGGCGGAGTTTACCATCAACAATAAACTGACCCACTCGGAAACGCTGCTTCCCATGCTTGAGAGCATGATGCAGATCTCCGGGATCGCCCTTTCGGATATCGATGCCATAGCGGTCTCGGCGGGTCCGGGCTCCTTTACGGGGCTTCGGATCGGCGCGGCAACCGCCAAGGGGCTTGCGCTGGCGCTGAACCTGCCGCTGATCCGTGTATCCACCCTGCAGGCGATGGCCTATTCCCTGAGCCTTGTATGCGACGATGTGATCTGTCCTGTCATGGACGCCCGCCGCTCTCAGGTATACAGCGCGGCCTACCGCTTCGGTGCCGTTGTGCTGCCGGAGGAGGCCAGAGATATTCATGAATTTCTGAAGAGCCTTTCAGAAGGCTTTCCGGAGGAGGAAGACCGGAGCTTTCTCTTTCTCGGGGACGGCGTGCCGGTGCATTCGGAAACGATCGTTTCCGGACTTCCGGGGGATGTCTTATTTGCTCCGGCGGGGCTCAACCGCCAGCGTGCTTCCGATGCGGCGCTCTTAGGCGCGGTTCTTTATACCAGATGGCTCTTAAAGAACGGCCTCAGTGCAGCCGAAGTGAAAAGCATCGGCGCCGACGGCATTTCCTGCTTCGACGATACCGTGATGAACTCGGATGATTTTGCGCCGGAGTACCTGAGAAAATCCCAGGCCGAAAGAGAGCTCGAGGACGGCACGCTTGAGGATGCCGGAAAGCACAGCCTGAAGAAAATGCAGAGCGGCATCGTGCGGACCCCGCGGGACGGACAGGCATGATGATTCTTGAAGTAGATAAAAGCCTGGAAGTGTCAAAAAGAGAGGAGATCCTCGACAGGATCGCGGACATGGATGCCCGTGTATTCGGAAACAGCCGCTGGGGCAGGGATGCCTTTTCGGAAAATGTTTTCAATGACTATGATTACCTGATCTGCGCCGCCTCAGAAGCACCGGATGGGGAGACGGACGTCCTGGGATACGGACTGCTCCGCTGCTTTGATGATGCAGAGGTCATCATGATCGCCGCAGATCCCGCCCGCCTGAGGGAGGGTATCGGCAGCAGGATCCTTTTGTCCCTTTTGAAGGAGGCTGCGGAGAGGAAGGCGAAAGCGGTCTTCCTGGAGGTCCGGGAGAGCAATCTGCCGGCACGTGCCATGTATCAAAAGGCAGGATTTACAGAGGAAGGCATTCGCCGCGGATATTATCATGATCCGCCGGAAAATGCCGTCATAATGAAGGCAACTGTTCAGCACCCGGCCACATAGTATTCGCAGAATTTTGATTCTGAATAGACCGTTTTAATGTAATCAAAATTCTGCTCATGTATGGGCCGTCTGCTCCTCAGACACTGCCTGTCTGACTGTCGAAAAGCATATAAATATGCTTTTCGGACATTCAACAGGCAGGTGCTGAACAGTTACGAATTGAGGTACATATGTTAGACGTCTGTTTACTGGGCACCGGCGGTATGACGCCCATGCCGCACCGATGGCTGACCTCCCTGATGCTTCGGAGCGAGGGTTCCAATATCCTGATCGACTGCGGCGAGGGTACGCAGATCGCGCTCAAGGAGATCGGCTGGTCTCCCAAGTCCATCGATATCATGTGCTTTACGCATTTTCATGCGGATCATATCTCGGGACTTCCGGGGATGCTCCTCAACATGGCCAATGCGGAACGCACCGAGCCTGTGATCATGATCGGGCCGAAGGGACTGTTTAATATCGTGCGTTCCTTAAGGTGCATCGCTCCCGAGCTGCCCTTTGAGCTCCGTTTCATTGAGCTCGATCAGAATACGGAGCAGTATCGCCTGGGTCCTTTCGAGATCCGCTGCTTTAAGGTAAAGCATAACATCACCTGCTACGGCTACACCGTGATCGTGCCGCGTAAAGGGAAGTTTGATCCGCAGGCGGCAAAGGAACAGGGCATTCCCTTACAGTTCTGGAACCCCCTTCAGAAGGGTGAGATCGTACGGGACAAAGAAAGCGGCAGGACCTTCCGCCCGGAAATGGTCATGGGACCGGACCGGCGCGGCATCAAGGTGACCTATACGACCGATACGAGGCCCTGCGAGAATATCGTACAGGCCGCATCCGACGCGGATCTTTTTATCTGCGAGGGAATGTACGGAGATCCGGACTGCCGTGAGAAGGCGAGAGCCTATAAGCATACCACCATGCAGGAATCCGCACGTATGGCGGCGGAGGCGGAGATCGCTCCGCGGGAGATGTGGTACACACATTACAGCCCGTCCATGACCAATCCGAAGCAGTATATTGAGGAGATGCAGAAGATCTTCCCGAACGTCAAGTGCGGAAAGGACGGCATGATCAAAGAACTGAACTTTGATGAAGACTGAAAGACCCGGGTTTTGTGTGCATGAGGTCCGCTGAGCCCGGCAATGTATAACGTGAATGCAATGACTGATAAAGAGCAGAATCTGACAATACTCGGAATTGAGAGCTCCTGCGACGAAACGGCGGCAGCCGTCGTCAGAAACGGCAGGGAGGTCCTTTCCAATATCATATCCTCCCAGATCGATATCCACACCCTGTATGGCGGCGTGGTGCCGGAGATCGCCTCGAGGCTCCACTGTGAGAACATCAACGGCGTGATCCGCCTGGCGTTGAAAGAGGCAGGCATGGGCTTTGATGATATCGATGTGATCGCCGTGACGAAGGGCCCCGGCCTTGTCGGTGCGCTGCTGGTCGGCGTCTCGGAGGCGAAGGCACTGGCCTATGCGCTTCATAAGCCGCTGGTCGGTGTGCACCATATCGAGGGACATATTGCAGCAAATTATATCACCCATCCCGGGCTGAAGCCGCCGTACGTCTGCCTCGTCGTGAGCGGCGGCCATACACATCTTGCTGTGGTTCATGGCTACAGAGATTTTGAACTGGTCGGCAGGACGATGGATGATGCTGCCGGGGAGACCTTTGACAAGGTGGCCCGTGCAGTGGGGCTCGGATATCCGGGAGGACCGAAGCTTGATAAGGCAGCCCGTGAGGGAGATCCCCATGCGATCGAATTTCCCCGCGGAGAGGTGCGGGACCACCCCTATGATTTTACCTTCTCGGGCCTTAAATCCGCAGTTTTAAACCACATCAACATGGCGCAGATGAAGGGAGAAACGATCAGTACGGCGGACCTCTGCGCTTCCTTCCAGAATGCTGTTGTGGAATCGCTCGTCACGAGGACGGTCCGCTGCGCGGAAAATTACGGCTATCATACGGTCGCCATAGCGGGCGGTGTGAGCGCCAACACTGCTTTGAGAAGGATGATGCTCGAAGAATGTGAAAAGCGCGGGATGGAATGCCTGTATCCGGAGCCGGTCTTCTGCACGGACAATGCCGCGATGATCGCGTCCGCAGCCTATTTTGAATATCTGGACGGCGTCAGGGATGACGCCTTCCTGAACGCACAGCCGAACCTGAAACTGGGCTCGACCGGTTCACACAGGATCTGACAGGAAGGTAGATATGGCAGCAAGCACACCGAAATATACAGCACTGGTCATGGCGGCAGGCAGCGGTACGAGAATGCACTCTTCCGTGAAGAAGCAGTTTGCGGATCTTTGCGGGATGCCGGTCGTTGCGTACAGTCTCCTTGCATTTGAAAAAAATGCCCGTATTTCCGCGATCGTACTGGTCGTTCCCAAGGGGGATACGGATGAAGCTCTGAAGATCTGCATGAAGTATGGCATCCATAAGGTACGGAATATCGTGGAGGGCTCCGACCAGCGCTTCAAGTCTGTCTACAACGGCCTGAAGTGTGTTCCGGAGGATACGGACTATGTCCTGATCCACGACGGCGTCCGCCCACTGATCACACAGGATCTGATCGACCGAAGCTTAAAGTATGTTCTTCTGACACGGGCGTGTGTTGCCGCCGTCCCTGTGACGGATACGATCAAGCGCGCCAATTCCCACGGGTTCATAACGGACACGCTGGACCGGTCCACGCTCTGGTCCATCCAGACGCCGCAGTCCTTTTCCTTCCCCCTGATCCGGGAGGCCTACGAGTCTTTGTATAAGACCATCCGCGAGTACGGTACGGATGAGAGCCGGATCACGGATGACGCGGTGATCGTGGAGAACATGACGGAGTGCCATGTCCGTCTGATCGCAGGTGACAAACGGAACCTGAAGATCACAACGCCGGAGGATATGATCATTGCACAGGCGTACCTTAAGGAACAGGGACAGGCATCCGGAGAATAAGCATCTCATTATGCCGGGAAAAGTTTTTCCTATGGGTTTCCGGCTTGACATCGGGGAAAAAGATCATTAAGATGATGAAGAAAATGCTGATGAATCAGCAGTCCCTTTTATAACCGGCGGGCTTTGGCCCTGCCCGGGATATAGAGATCAGCGGCAGGAAGCCGTTTTGGATGCGGCAGGAGCCGATGTCTGATAAAAGTAACAGCAGTACCACGAAGGTATATCCCTTCCAGAAGGCGGGGATGTACCTTTTGTTTGTCTTAAGACAGGAACTGTTCAGCTCATGCCTGATCGAATGGAGGAAAAGTATGGATCTCAGAGCATTTTTCAGAGAAAATCCGCGTGCGGCCATCGCCTTTTCCGGCGGTGTGGATTCGGCATACCTCCTGTATGCCGCACAGCAGTATGCAAAGGATGTAACGGCATACTATGTAAAAACAGATTTTCAGCCGGAATTTGAAATGGAGGACGCAAAGCGTCTTGCGCGCGAAACCGGTGCGCGCATGAGGATCCTTTCCGCGGATGCCCTGTGCGACGAGAGGGTGGCGGAGAATCCGCCGGACCGATGCTATTACTGCAAGCAGAATATATTCGGAATGATCCTGAAGTCGGCGGCGGAGGATGGCTATACCATGGTCCTTGACGGGACCAATGCTTCCGATGATGCGGGAGACCGCCCCGGAATGCGGGCTTTAAGGGAGCTGTCCGTGCGCTCTCCGTTAAGGGAGTGCGGCCTGACAAAGGCAAAGATCCGGGAGCTTTCGAAGGAAGCAGGGCTTTTTACCTGGGACAAGCCGTCCTATGCCTGCCTTGCGACGAGAGTGCCTGCCGGGACCCGCATAACCACGGAGATCCTTAAGAAGACCGAGGCTGCAGAGACCTTTCTTGCGGGACTTGGACTGAGGGATTTCAGGGTGCGGTATCTGGACGGCGCGGCAAGGCTGCAGGTACCGGCGTCTTCACTGGGAACCGTATTGGAGCATAGAGAGCAGATCCTTTCCGAACTTGGGAAGGATTATAAGGCGGTGCTGCTTGACCTTGTGACACGCTGAGAGGATCACTGACCGGACTGAAAAAGAATAGATGCAGGAATATAGAATTTCCGGTATGGCTTGCTGCATTACAGCCTGCCGGCACTTAGGAGGATGGATATGAATACGGAAATACGGCGCATACTGGAGTCAGTCAGGGACGGGAGTCTTTCTGTGGATGACGCCGTTTTGAAGATCAAACAGGAGCCCTTTACCGATCTCGGATATGCCATGGTGGACCATCACCGCAAGATCCGTCAGGGAGCGGCCGAGGTGATCTACGGGGCCGGAAAGACTGCCGAACAGATCAGCGGCATCGCAAAGGTGCTGAAGGAAAAAGGAAATGACGCCATTCTGATCACACGCATGTCAGAGGAGAAGGCTGCGATCGTGGGACAGGACCATGCAATGGATTATCATAAGGATGCAAAGATCGGCATCATCGGACCGATGCCCCCTGCAGACGGGATCGGAAAGATCGTGATCGCGACCGGAGGGACCAGTGACATCCCGGTCGCGGAAGAAGCAGCGCTTACGGCGGAGGTCATGGGCAATGAGGTCATCCGGCTCTATGATGTCGGCGTTGCCGGCATTCACCGGCTCCTTTCCCATGCGGATGTGATCATGAGCGCCAGTGTGATCGTAGCGATCGCGGGAATGGAGGGCGCTTTGGCAAGTGTTCTCGGAGGACTGGCCGACTGTCCGGTGATCGCCGTTCCGACGAGCGTGGGCTACGGGGCTTCCTTCGGAGGTGTAGCGGCGCTTTTATCCATGCTGAACTCCTGCGCCAGCGGCGTTTCGGTCGTCAACATCGATAACGGTTTCGGAGCGGGATATCTTGCCAGCATGATCAACCATGAGGCCAAACGCTGACAATTGCGATTTTTTAAGGCAGAGAGGAATTATTCATGAAGACACTGTACTTTGATCTCGGGATGGGGGCTGCAGGCGATATGCTGACAGCGGCACTTTTGGAACTTTTTGAAAAGGACGAGCAGGAAAAGATCCTGGAGGAGCTGAACAGCTGCGGCATTCCGAAGGTCTGCTTC
>CAMNFX010000055.1 GCA_946537585.1 uncultured Lachnospiraceae bacterium | reverse complement strand
TGAAGCAGGTGAAACTGCAGAAAATTCTGAAACTCCTGAAACTGCAGAGGATCCTGCCCTTACGGA
The DNA here is from genome assembly GCA_946537585.1 of uncultured Lachnospiraceae bacterium. Lineage (GTDB taxonomy): Bacteria > Bacillota > Clostridia > Lachnospirales > Lachnospiraceae > Avilachnospira. The sequence goes on along the minus strand of CAMNFX010000055.1, from coordinate 8,004 downwards.
ATCCGCCGCGGATGAGATACCTGCCGCGGAAGACGAATCATAAGAATCACGACAAGAGAGGAAAGCGCACCATGAAACAACGTCACTTTACCCCTTTTTATTACAAAAAGCCTGTCCTTTCGATATTTCTGACTCTGACACTGCTTTGCGGCATTTCCACCGTTTCCCTGGCAGGTCCCGGTTCTGCTTCGCCGTATGGGCAGAACAAAACCGGTCCCTGGACGGCCATGACGGAGGCTGAAACAGCAGAAGAAAGGGAAGATCAGGAGACCGAAACCGGCGAAGAAATGAGCCCGGAAGTTTCGGACGAAACGTCTGATACAGAAACCGAAGAAACCTCAGCCCGGAATAAAAAGGATGAAGCATCATCCCAAGACGCCGAAAGCGAGGATGATCCCACAGCGTCCAACGAGGATGACTCCTTTTATGAGACGCATGCGCCTCTCATTTCCGTCACTACATCCTCGGCATACAAAAAACGGGTTCTTCAGAAGGAAGATGATTATATTACCGCGGTCATTTCCATGGAAGACCCCGATGGAAGTGTCCTTTTGAAAAAAGCAGACGGTAAGATCAAGGTCCGCGGGAATTCCACGGCCCTTGCGCCCAAAAAGCCCTATACCATCAAACTCGGTGAAAAAGCCGATCTGTTCGGCTTCGGATCCGCAAAAAAATGGGTCCTGCTTGCGGACTGCTTTGACCCCACCAGGATGCGGTCCACACTGGCGCTCGATCTCGCGGCAGCGCTCGGGCTCCCTTACACCCCGCAGCATACCATGGTCGAGCTTACATGGAACGGGGAATATGCCGGGCTTTATACGCTGACCGAAGGGATCGACGTCGGAAAGGACAGGATCCCCTTAGACATTGAAGCCGGTGACTTCCTTCTCGAATACGAAAAGGACCGGGAGGAGAGCGGCGTCACCTATATCGATACCTCCGACGGACTCCGCTTTGCCTTCAAAGAGCCGGAAACTCCCGATGAGGAACAGCTCGAACACGTCTCTGACGTCCTGGAAGGCCTCTCAGAGGCTTTGGAGAGCGGCAGCTGGGCAGAGGTCGCGGCACGGATCGATGTGCCTTCCTTTGCCGCGTATTATCTCTTAAACGAATATCTTGGCAACGCGGACTTCTTTGTAAGCTCCACCTACTTTTTCTTTAAGGACGGGAAGCTCTGTGCCGGGCCTGCCTGGGATTACGACATGGCAGCCGGCAATCTGTCCACGGAGATCGATGATAACTACGCTGTCCACGCCTCGCCGCTCGGCCTTCATTCATCTCTTGGGTGGTACCCCGTGCTGATGGGTTATCCTCAGTTTCGAAGCGCCGTACATTCGCTCTTTACCGAAAAAGGCTCCGCCTTTGCCGACCTGTATAAGGAGGGCGGGGCGATCGACCGTTTTGAAGAAGCTTACCGGGCAGAGCTGATCCGGGATGCAAGGCTCTGGCCCGTATCCAGAAGCTATGATAACGGGCAGAGAAAGCCGGATCCGACCCGGGAGGAAAATGTCAGTTATTTAAGGGAATGGCTGCGCGAGCGCTATGCCTTCCTGATCAGCGCCGGGCTGTGAGGTCAGCCCGTACGGCAAACCGCATTTACAGATCACAGATATTCTTTAATACCGGAGAGGAGGTGTTTCAAAATGCTCAGATGTAAAAACTGCGGCGGCAATCTGGTCTTTGACATAAAGAAGCAGAACGTCAAATGCGTGTTCTGCGGCAGTGAATATGCCCCGGAAGACTATACCGACGACCGCGGCGCGGATGAGTATGTCCCAAAAGAAGGAGAGTACCGGGGTCAGGCGGAGGCTTCTGACGATGATACCTTTGAGACTGTCATCTATACCTGTACCCAGTGCGGTGCAGAGCTCGTAAGCCCTGCCGATGCAGCCGTCGGTTACTGCAGCTTCTGCGGCACGGAGGCCGTCTTACAGAGCCGCGTCGCAAGAGAAAAGCGCCCGGCGCACATCATTCCGTTCCGTTATGACAAGGAGCGGTGCAAGGAGCTGTATCTTGCCGAGGTGGCAAAACAGCCGTATCCGCCGGCAGAGTTTAAGGATCCTTCCTTTATCGACAAGTTCCGCGGAATCTATATTCCTTACTGGGAGTATGATGTCGGATTCACTAAAAAACCGACGCTTAAATTTAAGGAGACCTACTCCGACAGCTCCTACAACTATACCAATGAGTATGAGATCACACCGCAGCTTCCCGGATTCAAGGTGACGGTTCCTTTTGATGCGTCGGTCGGTTTTGACGACAGCCTTGCTGCAGCGATCGCTCCCTTTGACCGCAGGCATATGAAGCCCTTCAGTCCCGGTTATCTCGCAGGCTTTTTTGCGGATACTGCCACCGCATCTTCCGAACTCTATGAGAAGGAAGCCGTCCGGCTGGGACAGGACAGGGCCCTTGAAGGCATGGCAGAGGGATTCAAAGGCGGCAGTGTCGAGATCAGCCCGGATACCGCAAAACGGCAGGAGATCCTCGGTACCTGCGTCACGGACCAGACATCCGAAATGTGCCCCGTCTGGTTCCTGACCTGGAGAAAGGGACAGCGTCTGGCTTATGCCGTGATCAACGGTGAGACCGGCAAGCTCTTTGCCGAGATCCCCGTGGACATCAAAGCCTTTATGATACGCACCCTGCTGATCGCGGCCGTCCTTTTTGTCATTTTCACCCTGTTTGCCCCGTTGATCCTGCCGTATACAGCCGCGGCGATCTCTTCGGTCATGGCGCTGATCGTTCAGCTGATCTACCGCCATGAAATGAGGGAGCTCTATGACCGGGAAAAGAATCTCGACAACCTCGGTGCATTCAGCAATGCTCCCGAGACTGAGGTCAGAAAAGTCATGAAGCAGCGTGAAAAGCGCGGCCTCAAGCTTGCCGGCTGCATCATTCCGTTCATTGCCTTTCTAAACTTCATTGTCGTATCAGCCTTTTTAAATGATGGGAAAACCGGTGCGCTGATCTGTACTTTCTTTGTCTCATTCTGCGGTATCATCGTCTGGCTCATGAGCCTGAAAACCGGATTCGGCATCAAAGAAAAGGACATGCTCCTCGGTATAACGCTCCCGGTCATTGCCCAGCTTGCAGCCTTTGCAGTCGTGGCAGCAAAACCGGTACCGGACTGGCCATATTATATCGCAGCCGGCGGCGGACTCGCGGCAACCCTTCTTACGGCTCTCAGCATGCTGTTCCGTTACAACGAACTCTGTACCCGGGGCGTGCCGGATTTCCATGACCGGAAGGGAGGTGCAAAGTATGAAGCAGGTTAAATCCTTACTGGCATTCAGCTTTCTTCTGAGCCTATTGATCTGCACGATGACAGCATTTGCCGCACCGCCTGCAGAAGCTCTTTATACCAATCCACTGACCGGCTACAGTGTCTACATCATCGATGATGAGGACCTGCTGGAAGAATATGATGAAGCCCGGCTTGCAGAGACCATGACGGACATTACATCCTACGGCAACGCAGCCTTCACCTCCGGAAGCTACGTGGGAAAAGAGGAGCTTTACCGGTCCTACTTCGGCAGTGACAGCGGCGCTCTGTTCATCGTGGATATGGGCAGCCGGGAGATCACCCTGTGGACCAACGGAGCGATCTACAAGAGGATCAGCCGCAGCTATGCCGGAAGTATCGTGGACAATGTCTACCGCTATGCCTCCCGCGGAGAGTATTATACCTGTGCGGATACGGCATTTTCCCAGGTCCTTACGATCCTGGAGGGCGGCCGCATCGCACAGCCCATGCGCTATATCACCAGCCTTTTTGCCGCCCTGGTTTTAGCCCTCACCGGCAACTTTATCTTCGTCATGTTTAAGAAAAGAGCGGCCGGTCTTGCCAGAAAGAAGGACGTCACACTGATCTCCGGATCCCTGGCGAAGGAGGTCTCGGCTGCAGATGCCGCTGCCTCAATTGCCGGCGGTTCTGCTGCGGCGGCTATCACCCGGGTCGCCGTTACGAGAACCCTGCTGAAATCCCGCAAGACCCGCGCTTCTTCCGGAGGCTCCGGAGGCGGATCCTCCGGCGGCGGAGGAGGCGGAGGCGGTGGCGGAGGAGGCGGCGGTGGCGCCAGCCACTCCTTCTGATATCCGGCTCATTCATCATGCCGGGCGAGCTTGTTTTTACCTTATGGCAGATTTCAAGGATGTCAGGGTCAAAAGGTATTTTGGCCCTGACTATGATCCAAGTCTCACAGGAGCAAATCTCAGCAGATCAGAATGAATCTCAGGACTCCGGAACACATGAAAAACAGGAAAAAGCATTATTATCTGCCGCGGATTGGACAGCGTCTCATCAAAACTGCCACGGCAGTTTTTGTATGCCTCATAATCTATGTACTTCGGGGCTATCAGGGCATGGTGATCCAGTCGGCGATCGCCGCGATCATCTGCATGCAGCCTTATGCGGAAGACTCGAAGAGGGTAGCGGTCAACCGGATCATCAGCACCGTCATGGGCGGCATCTGCGGCCTTCTGTTCCTTCTTCTGATGGAGGAGCTCCCCATGATTTCCTCCCGCATGGTCATCGTCTACTTTCTGATGTCCCTCGGCGTACTCCTTGTGCTGTATCTCTGTGTGGTCTTAAAGGTCAGTGCCAGTGCGGCCCTTGCTGCGATCGTTTACTTATGCATCATCATTACCTATCCGGATGTGGAAGCACCGCTGCTGCAGACCTTTGATCGTATTCTCGATACCATTATCGGCGTCTGCGTAGCCGTCCTGGTCAACGTCATCCACCTGCCGGTGAAAAAGCATCCGGAGAAGCTCTTTTTCCTGCATTTAAAGGACATTGCGGCAGACCGTTATCAGATCCTGCCTTCCCGTATTCTGATCGAATTAAACCGCCTTTACGACGCCGGAGCGAGGATCTGTCTGGAGACCCGCTGGGCGCCTGCCTTTATGATCTCCCAGATGAGTGCGGTACGGGTCAACATGCCGATGATCGTCATGGACGGGGCAGCGCTCTATGACATGCGGGAGAATCTCTACCATGAGCTCATGCGGATCCCTGAAGAGGATGCGGATCTGCTGCGGAATGCCCTTAAGGAAAAGGGCATCGGTGCCTGCATCTTCGCGGTGCGTTCCAATTCCATGCTGATCTTTCACGACGGACTCTTAAGCGAAGCAGAGCAGTGGGACTATGACGTGATGCACCGTTCCCCCTACAGAAACTATATGGATGGCATGTACGAAACAGAGGACCAGATCATTGCGATCCGCTTCCTGGTAAAGACTTCGGATGCCGATGAAGCCTGGCGCCTGGCGCAAAGCCTCCCGGAGATCCGGGACCGCTTCACGGTGCGCCGTTATGTTATGGCCAGGTCCGGAGAGTACACCGGTATCTATTTCTACCGCCATGATACTTCCATAGAGAATATGGAGCAAAAGCTCCTGGAGCACGTGAATGCAGAGGACAGCAGCCAAAAAGCCTTCCCGGTGCACATACAGCCTCCGGCAGGGCGCTTTGACCCGGAGCACGATGCCCCGGTCCTTTTAGGCAGGATCTCGTCAGAGTATATGGAGACGAAGCTGCTGCCGTAAAACTGTACACCATGGGCGCCCCGGTTCCATTGTCGATCAATGCTTTCTGCAGCATATCAGACATCTCTGAGCTTTACCGAACGGTAAGTGCGGCGCTTGGTTTCTTCTTTCTGCTGGACATAGTATTTGGAGGAAGTGGCAGGAGAGGAGTGCCCGAGGGCATCCTGGATCTCCTTTAAGCCCACATTATTGGACTCATCCGCCAGCAGATTCGTAGCAAAGGTCGACCGCAATTTGTGTACGGTGATGTCATCCGTCCCGGTCACAGCCGTCGTATATTTTTTTACCATGCGCTCAATGCTGCGTGCGGTCATACGGGTATGATCGCGGCTGATAAAGAGCGCGTCCTTATTTTCCTCATCCGGCTCATAGCGGCCCGGATCATTGAAAAGATAGTCCCTGAGCGCGTCCTCGACCTCATTGGACATATAGACGCGGTCCGCCTTGTTGCCTTTACGGATGATGCGGATCGATCCGTCTTCAAAATCCACATCAGAGATATTGATGCCGACACATTCGGATACACGGATGCCGGTGCCGAGGATGAGCGTGCAGATCGCAAGGTCCCTGCGGGAGGTTTTTTCGTTCCATTTATCCTGTCTGGTAGAGCTTTTTCTCGCAGACGCGCCCTGGGAACCCTCAATATCATCTAAAAGCTGCGCGCTCTGATGCGGCTCGAGATATTTGATCGGCTTGTCCTTGGAGACCTTCAGGACAACGGCTGATACAGGGTCGATTGTTATTAAATTCACAATGTTATCGGTGGTGAGATAGAAGTGATAAAACTTCCGAAGGACCGCCAGCTTATGCGCGCGGGAATTTTTTACGTTGGTCCGGACTGTGCCATCAGCCGCTTCATATTTGCTGAGATAGGTCCGCACATAGTAACGGATGTCGCTCATGGTCATGGATTCGAGGCATTTTGCAGGAAGCTCGCGGATCGGCGTATCCGCATACTCGGATTTGTATTCCTTTAAAAATTCAAAAAAGATCCTAAGATCCGTCGCATAGCTTAATCTGGTAGATACGGCGGACTCAACATCATCAGACATATATATAAAGAAATCCGAAGCGAACTTCGGGAGCTCATCGATTTTCTGAGAAAGCTTTTCCTCGAGCTTTGCATCATATTGTCTGCGGTACGGAATATTTTTTTTCGCTGTTGCCATTTGTTTTTCCTTCTGATGAATATTTGACTGCACGGATTTCACATATCGATATGCGGTGTGCATATGATCATATAATCTGAGAAATCCGCCGGATTCGGGTCTATTATACACTACTCCTCCCGAATATGCAATAATTGCGTCGCAAAACTATCGTTTTGCGACGCAATATCTATATCTCCCATTTTGGCGCTCAAGGAGCGATTCCTGTCTTTTTACAACATTGAAACTTTCAAAGCCGATTGGGCGAGCTTAGCGATGGCAATTATAATGCCTGCAATTCCTGCTGAAGCCGGTTCCGGATCGCGGTGACTTTTCGGATCGTTTCATCCACGTTTTTTTCGGCATCCCGGATTCTTCCCTGCATCAGGAAATCCACCAGAAAATTGTCTGCGAAGAAATCGACAAATGTCAGCAGGTCCGTTTTGTTGAAGCTGAAATCGATCATTTCATCAACATCGTCCAATTCCCTGCCAAATTCCCGGAGGGACTCCTGTGCTGCCTCCAGGTACCGTTCCGCTTCATCCATGCTGCCGTGTTTGATCATGCTCGAAATAAAACCCCCGGCAAACATGTCAAACAGCCCCCAGCCTTTTGCTGATCCGAGTGATTTCTTTGCACGTTCCAGATCTTCAAGCGCACGGTCGGCTGCATCGATTGCTTCCTGTAACTCGATCTTATACTGATCCTGTCTCATTTCTTATATCCCTAAGTTTCTCCTGACCTGCATCAGATATTTCAATATCCACCTGGCTTTTTCTTAGCAGGCTTACTCTTCATCCATCAGAGCCTCTTTCAGGCTCATGAACTCCTCCTGTGAAAGCGTTACGCCCTTACCCATACGCTCATGGTCCGGTGACCACTCACGGATGTCATACTTTGGCGCCGCGCCGTTCCATGATACAAGGTTCAGCTCCTTCCGCCATCCCCTGGCATTCTCCGACAGAACGGCGATCTCCTTTTTTATTTCATATTTGATGTCTGCCATAAATATCTCCTCCCAACTACCCTGCCGTATTTCCTGCTTCTTTTGTCAAACCAGGATCCTGCTGTTATTTTCCTTATGCAGGATGAAATTGAATTCATTGTAATGAAACCTTTACCTCATCAGCCCAGGAAAGGAACAGATCTCCGGTCTCGGCAACAGAATCTGCGATCGTATCCTGATCTGCTTCGAGCTCGACACTAAACTGATCATTCGGCGTGATCACCGTGAGTTCTCTGGAAAAATCAAACAGGAACGGATTTGCGAGGATCGAGATCTCCGCGTTCACTTCCCCTTCTGTTCCAA
>CAMNFX010000054.1 GCA_946537585.1 uncultured Lachnospiraceae bacterium | reverse complement strand
GCGTGATCCATCAGTTCGCTGACAAGGTCTCCCCTGTCGTAGGGGATCAGAAGGCACGCTTTTTCCCGGGCGCCATACAGCTCCTCACGGATCAGATTTGCCAGCATTTCCACTGAAGCGCCGTCTTTGGCGCAAATATAGATGCTTTTTCCCACTTTGCCTTCTCTTCCGGCATCTCTTGTCTCTTCTCCGAGCCGTGGGAATTCTACTTTTGGTTCGCAAAGGTCTGCTTTGTTGAAAACAGTGATCCTCGGAATGCCTCCGGCGCCGAGCTCTGTGAGTATGCTCTCCGTCACCTCGAGATGGCTTCTGAAATGACTGTCGCTGCAGTCCGCGACCAGGATCAGAAGATCGGCCTCAGCCGCTTCCTCCAGCGTGGATTTGAATGCTTCCACAAGGGTGGTCGGAAGCTTATGAATGAATCCGACCGTATCCGACAGCAGGAAATCACCGGAATTGCCGGGTGATATCCGTCGGACAGAAGAATCCAGTGTCGCAAACAGCATATCCGCTTCGAACACTCTCTTCGGGCTGCCCTCCTCTGTACCGGAGATCTCTGAGCCTGAGGCTCTCATTCCATTGAAAAAGCTCTTTTCCGCTCCGTCTGCTGCTGTTCCCCGTTCCTTTGCATCTGCTCCGTATCGGTCCAGAAGCGCATTCATGATCGTGGATTTACCGGCGTTGGTATATCCGATCAGAGAAGCCAGAGGAAGCCGTGATTTCCGCCGCCGCCTGCTTCTGGTCTTCCGTTCCTCCGCCACATCCTTCAGCTCTCTGCGAAGCTCCGCGAGCCTCGTATCGATGGACCGGCGGTCAAGCTCCAGCTGGGTCTCGCCTTCACCGCGGCTGGACATGGCGCCGGAGGCTCCGCCCTTTCGTCCAAGAGTGTCCCACATGCCGACAAGACGCGTCCGGATATAGCTCAGTCTCGCATAATCCACCTGCAGCATCGACTCTCTGGTCTTTGCGCGGCTTTTAAAGATCTCAAGAATGAGCGCCGTCCGGTCCAGCACAGGAAAACCAAGCTCTTTCTGAAGATTGCGAAACTGGGCAGGCGTCAGGCTGTCATTGAAGATCACCGCCTCTGCGTCCGTGTCGGCAGCAAGCTCTCTGATCTCCGCCGCCTTTCCGGGGCCTACATAAAGGCTGTTTGAAGCATGATCCAGATTTTGCGTCACCCGGCTCACCGGTTCGAGAAAGCAGGCTTTGCACAGCTCCTCGAGCTCCTGCATGGAGTACAGAAAATCATCGTATACCCCTGCAGATTTTCTCCCTGTTTCATATACTCCGGCACAGATCACGCGGACCGTTCTGTCCTGATCACGCGAAAACAGCTCCGATATTTCATTGATATTAAACTCTGATCCCGGCATCTCTTAATCGTCTTCGTCGTAAAAATGGAAGCCTTCTTCTCTCTGCTTTCTGCGGATCTGGCGCCGGACCTCGGCACGTCCCCACTCCTTTTTGTCTTCTTCCGTCTCAAGGATCAGCCTCGGCAGGCGCGCCGGCCTGTCATTTTCATCGATCCCGACCATGGTAAGGTACGCCCGGTTGATCAGATCCCGCTTTCCGTCACTCTGCTCCACAAAGGTCTCTACCTTTACCTCCATGGACTTGTTTCCCACATGAGTGACCTTGCCGCTGACCACGACCATATCCCGAAGATATGCACCCCTTAAGAAGCGCAGGTTATCGACTGATCCGGTGGTGACATTCATCTGCGCATGGCGTCTTCCGACCAGTCCGGCTACCTCATCGATCCAGTTCATCAGAGCACCGCCGAACAGTCTGCCGGAATCGTTCATATCTGCCGGCATAATGATGTGGAATGTCTCCACCTTTGATTCTGCTACTGTTTTATCTTTCAATTCCATAGTTTTATTCACCTCCAGAACTCCCGATAGGATTTACCGGGCTCCAGGACAGCGCCGCGGGCCGCGGCCAGTTCCGAGACAGTGACCAGCTGGTAGCCCTTTTGGATCAGGTCCGGTATGATCCTTACGGCCGCCTCGACGGTTTCCGGATGCACATCGTGCATCAGGATGATATCGCCGTCACGGACATTTTCCATGACTGCCTTATATGTCTTTTCCGGATCTTTGGTCTGCCAGTCCAGAGTATCGATGGACCAGAAGATGGCGGGAAGCCCCAGGGTCTTCAGTTCTTCGGAAGCCTCATCGGAAATGCCGCCTCCCGGAGGACGCACAGTCGCCGGCAGCTTTCCGCAGGTCTCTTCGATCATGTAGTCCGCTTCCCTTACAGAAGGCCGAATCTCAGCCAGGGGCTGAAGATTGAAGTAGGTATGGTTGTAGGTGTGGTTTCCCACCTCACAGTGAAGCTCCAGCATTTTTTTGACGCAGTCATTATTCTCCCCGCTGACATTGCTGCCCATCAGATAGAACGTCGCTCTTGCTTTATTCTGTTCGAGAGTCTCCAGAACACGATTCGTCGTTTCCGCCTTCGGACCGTCGTCAAAGGTCAGCGCCACCATAGGGCGTTCCAGGTCAATACCGTCTAAGGAAGGTGCCTCAAACGGCGGATGGTTCCCTGAAAGATAGAGCTCCGGAATGATATACTTCCTCGCCACATAGCCTTCGCCGTTCTCTGTTTCCACAATATAGTGCACACCGTCCGTTCCGGAGATCGCGACCGTGGCGCCTTCCTGCAGGACGCCCACGACAGAGGAATCCCCTTCGGCAGACGATCTGGCATTTACCGCTGTCAGCACTACCCCATTCTGCGGAAAGACCTCCCAGGCATGGAGCGCAGGACTTTCGGTTTCCTCCTGGGTCTGCGGTTCCGTTTCTGTTTCAGCTTCCGTTTCCGGCACTGTGGTCTCCACGGCTGCAGTCTCCGCGGCAAGAGAGGCGTCCTGCGCCTCTGTTTTCTTTTTACGAAAATGCAGCAAAAGGCCGCCTGCAAGACACAGGCATACAAGAAGCACCAGCCCGGGAACGAGCAGCGACTCATAGGCGACCTGTCTTCTTCTCCTTCTCCTTCTTCTCACCTGAACTCCACTCCAAATCTCAACTGTTCAGACGCCGGTCGGGGACCCTTTGTCCCGGCCGGCGTCTCCTGATCATTTGTTGTAAATTATAACGTATATCCCCGGAATAATCAAGTGTGTGCTTTCAGGGACTAAGTCAGCGCGGTTTTCGGCAGTTTTCATCAATTCCCGGTCTCAAAAGAATTTCCGATATAAAGGATGGCATTCATCATTTCCTCATCCGGGTCCGTTTCAGACCAGACCTGCATCATATAACCGTAAACGCCGCCGCGCATGCGGGGCATTCCGGCGATCTGCCCGAGGTACCACTGTCCGTCGTCCTCATGATACAGGTAACGCTGTCCGAACATGTCATTTTCCATGGCCAGATTTTCCCTGCTGAACTCATGGGACATAGCGAAGCCTTCCTCTATGCCCGCCTGCTCCTGAAATTCCTCCGGACCAAGGAGTGCCTCCAGATAGATCCTGACACGGCCGTCCCTGCTTACGATATTCGGCTCACCCCATTCCCAGTCCGTGGTTTCCTCGAACAGATCAGAAGGGTAACGGACGGTCACATCATAATCGTCCATCAGGGAATAGGCCTTCACGGGACCTTCCCACGAAGCCGGCCCGGCTCCGGTCCCGGGGCTGTTCACCTCAGGACTAAGCTCGATCTGCTGCCAGTCGTAAGAAAGCCTGACGCCCTCGCAGAGATAGGTATTATTAAAGATGTCTCTGAGAGCGATCTGCTGATACAGAGAATCAAACCGGCCGCCTGCAAAGTCCTCCACCGCCTGCCCGTCGATCACATACAGTCCCTCTTTCTCGTGGTAAATGATGGGAACGTCATAAGGATAGACCTTGCTGCCGTCTTCACGGTAGGCATAAAGTGTGATCTCATCTCCCTCACGAAAAGCGTGCACGCCCTTATCGGGAGCGGTAAGCCCTGCGGAAATATCGATCACGGAACTCCTTTTTGCAAACGACATTACCGGCTCCCTGCGGTAACCGAGCACCTTCGGTATATAAACCCCTTCTTCTCCGACGATGCTGTACCACACAAGAATACTGATGTCCCTTCCGTGAAGCTCGGCAGGTATAAATCCGTAGCTGTAGGGACTGTCTTCCTCGTTCAGTGTATAGTATGCTTCATAGTACGGCACGATCCGGCTTTCCAGCGCCATCCAGGTCCCGTCGAAGTCATAATAGGGATCACCGGAATCGCCGAGCGTATGCTGCAGGTTCATGCATCCGAGCTCAAGACGTCCGTATTCTTCTGTTTCGGCATAGATCACATTCTCGATCTGATCGATCAGCAGCCACTGCCTGCCCTTTAAGTCGATATACGGAAAATCTCCCTCGGGAAATGAGCCTTCCTTCAGAATCAATGTGGAAGGATCGATGTATGTTTCCTCCTTCAGCTTTGCTTCCTCCGGCCTGTACCACAGCGCCGTCTTTATATTCGGCGCGACTGGCTGCACGTCTGCCCGTTCCTGTTCCGCCACCACATAGTTTAAAAAGCTGTCGAAGAAAGAGAAGTATTCTTTTGAATACCCTACCTCCTGCATGGAGCTTGTAACAGATGCATAACGGTCCGGGAACATATACGGAAAATACAGGGCCAGCCCGCTGCTGCGCTCGTCCATGCTGCGGGTATAGACGATCATGTCAGAAAGCGCTTTCTGAAGCTCTCCCGCTGCATTTCTGACTTTGTCAATTATTTCCGCAGAAGCGCTATCCGGCTGTTTTGAAGCAGCGCCTGCTGCCGGAGGAATGTCTGATTTCCCGGAAAGAAAAACGGGGAGCTGTTCCATCAGGTCGATAAGGTCCACCAGCTCATAGATCCCGCCGCCGTAGCTTCTCACCCTGCTCCGGCAAAGAGACAGTGTGTCATAGTTTTCATTGACCGTCTCCGAAAGGATGCGGATGCAGGAATCCACCGCTGCCTGTACGGCCCCAAGCTTATGAAGGTCCAGCACCGCCAGTGTATTATTATCATATTTTGTGGAATTCGGATCGTTCACGAAATCATCCACGATACGGGGCGCAATCTCCTTCATATCGATTCCGGGACGGGCTGCCAGCATGGAGAGAAAAGGTGTATAGGACCATCCTCCTGCAGGCTCCGTTTCCTCGGAAGCGATCAGGTAATCCGCGTGCTGTTCCAGCGCCGCAGCCACTTCCACCGTACTCATCAGGCAGGCATCGAATCCGATAAATGCAAAATGCATCCCGCTGTCGGAGATCGCCTGTTGAAGATCCCCGATCTCCAGCATATCCTTGCTGAAATTCTCATCAATGCCGTATCCCATCAGGGTCCCGGCACCGTGATCCCAAAGGATCAGGCCATATCTGTCCGAGGGACAGGATTCGGAGGCAAAACGGATAAAATCCGTAAGGGCCTCCGGCTTTGCCATATTGACAACGCCGAGGTCTGTAAGCAGTTCAGGTTCCTCCTCTTTTCCAAGAAGAAACCTGCGGCAGCCGTTATCCTTCCCGGTCAGTTCATTCTGCCAGGCCAAGGCGCCGCCTGTCTGGAGCACGATCTTAAGGCGGTCAGAGCGCTGCGCCTTCAGCATTTCCATGATGTCCTCAGAAGCGGAACCGCCCATGGATTCGAGGTCTGACCCGATCATATAGACCATCAGGCAGAAGCTGGACGTATCCTCAGGATCCGCCTCATAGGTTTCGGCCGGTGTTTCAGATGCTGCCGCTTTTCCCGATGCGCTTCCGTCTGCGGCAGTTCCCGGATCCGCTTTCTTTCCGCAGCCGAAAAGAAAACAGGCCGAAAGCAGCATCAGTAAAAATGCTGCCAGGCCTGCTGATATTGTTCCGTATGTCCGCCCTCTTTTCAACATCCCTCTCCGTTCTCCGAATAAACAGACAGATATGCTTTTCCTGTATTTATCATATCAGATCCACAGATTTTGGGTATACGCTGAAAGGATGTTTTTGATTGTTTCAGGCTTTTTCCTCCGGCTCCTCATTTTTTTCGGGAAGTTCCTTCAGGTCTCCGGTCTTCTCCATGCGCAGCAGGATCTTCTCGCCCTCATCCGTCATGGTGCGGAACTCATCGATCGTCTGGCGGAGCTTCGGAAGAGCCTCCTGCTTGTAGGTACTGATCGATTCGAGCGCCTCGAGTGTATCCTTAAATGCGGTCTTCATGGTTTCCACATCAATATTGGACTCGATTGCCTGCTTCTGCACCTCCACGCCCTGCTCCTTGAGCATCGTCGAGGTGGCGGCGATCATGTTGTTGGTTGCGGCATTGAGCGCCTTTACCTTCTCGAGAACGATCTTCTGGTTGAACAGAGCGCCTGCCACAGTGACGGCGACCGTGAGTGCAGAAACCGTCACGGTCTGTGCGCGGTTCACGGAACGGATGAGCTCGAGGTTATTCTTTCTGATGACCTCCATCGCCACAATGCCGTTCTGGTTGACGGCCTGCATCTGTCCGAAATCGATCATGCGCTGCCGGAGCGGGAAGAGCACCTCTTCCTCAATGAACTTGAGCTTTTCCTCATCTCCGCCCTCGCTGCGAAGACGTTCAATATTGGCAGTCAGGTACTTGTCGAGATCCTCTCCGAGCTGCATCTTCCGGTTCAGCTGCTTTGTAAGATCTCTGAGGGAAGCCTGCTCAAACTCCAGGGTCACGTTATCGTCGGAAAGCACACCGGCACCCTTCTCCAGGGATTTCACAATATCCGCGATGGCCCCGTCAGCGGTCTGGAAACGGTCGAAATAATTGCGCACCGGATTGAAGAGCTTGCCGAATATTCCCTTCTTTGTAAAATCAATGCCGGTAGGATCCAGCTCCTTCATCTGACGGCTCAGCTCCTCGAGGCCCTCCGCGACAGCGCCGCCTTCTTCGCCGGCCTTTGAAAGCTCGTTAAGCCTGGTCTTCAGAAGCTCGTTCTTCTGGGCGGATTTTTTAACCACATCAGAACCAAAGCTTTCAATGGCATTCCGAATATCTGCCCGTCCCTCCGCGGAATCCATATCCAGTGCCAGGATCTCATTTCCCTTTTCCTTCGATTCTTCGGAAATACCGGAGACCTCTTCGGGCGTAAGCTTCATTTCTTCTTCCACGATCTTTTCAATCTCTTCCTTTTCGGGAATATCCAGTGTGAATGCCATAATGATCCTCCTATAATTATATCTGTTTTCTGTAGTATTCCAGCTGACGCTCGAGCTGTTCGATCTCTTCCGTAATGCTGCTCTCATCGGAAGTCTCGGCATCCGCCAGCTTCAGCATGAGACGGTCCATGCCGGCGAGAATGTGTTCGTTATCCGCGAGGCACTCCTTCATGTATCTTAAGTTTTCCTCATAGATCTCCTGGCGCTGTTCCTGCACATGGTCAGGAATTGAATCAAACCTGTACGCCCCGCTCTTAAAATGCATGTATTCCTTCGTATCAAAGGCTTCCATGCGGTTGGCGATCCTGAGGAAGGAATTATGCAAAGCGTCGTTGGAGCTTTTCTCTACGGAAAGATATTTCTCCGCGCTGAGCGTTCCCCTGCCGAATCTCCGCTCCACCAGTCTGCGGTAGCTCTCCTGCTGTCCGGAAAGCCGTTCCTTCTGCTTTAGCGCATCTTCCGCCACCGGTCCAAGAATGTAATCGATCCGGTAGTCCGACAGCATCTGAAGGATGCCCTCCGGTGTTTTCTCATAGACTTTTGAACGGTCTGCCGTACGGTAATTGGCCGGAGCTGCTCCGGTCTTTCGCCTTGCAGCCGCCTCCGGATCAGCAGCAGTTTCCTGCCGGCCTGCATCCTGGGAGCTGCTATTCTGCGCGCTTCCCTGCTCCGAAGCCGAGCCCTTTGCAGCCTGTCTTGCTTCCCTTGCCGCTTTCGGAGTGACATTCGGCGGGTCATGCTTTCCGCGGAATTTATTGTCCTTCACGGTAAACCATATGACTGCAGCCGTAATGGCTACTACGACCAGACAGAGAATAAACCCTGTCCAGAAGAAGAATTTTAAAAATCCGAAAAGAAAAGCAAGCGGATTCGCATCCCCGCCCGAAAGAACGGAGAGCAGGACCAGCACAAAAACAACCGTCAGGGCAACTTTGCCAATGCTCTTTCCCTGGTCATTTCTCATAG
>CAMNFX010000053.1 GCA_946537585.1 uncultured Lachnospiraceae bacterium | reverse complement strand
GTCCAGGCGCTTATTGTAGCACAAACAGCCTTGTATGTGGTATGATAAACGGACAAAAATCAAAGGAGCATTAAATTGTCAGCAGAACAGCATCAGCTGCCGCCCGCTTTTATGAAGATCAGAGGCGGACGTGTACATAACCTTAAAAACATCAACGTAGATATTCCTCTTCAGAAGCTGGTAGCGGTCGCGGGCGTATCCGGTTCCGGAAAGTCCTCCCTGGCTCTCGGCATTCTTTACGCGGAAGGCTCAAGACGCTATCTGGAGTCGCTTTCGACATATACCAGGCGCCGAATGACCCAGGCGGAAAGGGCACAGGTTGATGACGTCCTTTATGTTCCTGCGGCCCTGGCGCTGAGACAGCGGCCCGGCGTCCCCGGGATCCGCTCTACCTTCGGTACCGGTACGGAGCTTTTGAACAGCCTCCGCCTGATGTACTCAAGACTTGCGAGTCATCGCTGCCCCAACGGACACTACCTGGCTCCGTCGCTCAATGTTGCGGCAGGGCTGGAGCTCGTTTGCCCGGAATGCGGCACGCACTTTTTCGCGCCCGGAGCGGAAGAACTGGCGTTTAACAGCCAGGGAGCCTGCAGGCGCTGCGACGGCACGGGTATCGTCCGGACCGTGGATGAGTCCACACTGGTTCCGGATGATAGTCTCACGATCGATGAGGGAGCGGTTGCTCCCTGGCAGACCCTGATGTGGTCCCTGATGAAGGATATTGCCCGGGAGATGGGAGTGCGCACAAACGTGCCTTTCAGGGATCTTACGGAGAAGGAACGGGATATCGTCTTCCACGGGCCGGCAGTCAAGAAGAACATCATCTATCAGAACAAGACCAGCGGCGCCGCGGGCGACATGGACTTTACCTATTTCAACGCGACCTATACTGTGGAGAATGCTCTTTCAAAGGTCAGGGACGAAAAGGGCATGAAGCGCGTCGAAAAGTTCCTGAAGCAGTCGGTCTGCCCGGAGTGCGGCGGGACGAGGCTTTCCGATGCGGCACGCGCGCCGAGGCTTCGGGGGATCTCTCTGGCAGAGGCCTGCAAGATGACGCTGTCCGAGCTGATCGGGTGGGTGAAGGGCGTACCGGCATCTCTTCCCGAGGAGATGCGGCCGATGGCGGAGAACATCTGTGAGTCCTTTCTGGATGTATCAAAACGTCTCACGGACCTCGGCCTTTCTTACCTGACATTAGACCGCGCCGCCTCCACCCTTTCTACGGGAGAACGGCAGCGGATGCAGCTTGCACGTGCGGTCAGAAACCGTACCACCGGCGTGCTCTATGTGCTGGATGAGCCTTCCATCGGTCTTCACCCGTCCAATCAGGAGGGACTGAAGGGCGTGATGGAAGATCTGCTTGCAGACGGAAATACGGTCATTCTGGTAGACCACGATACAAATGTTCTGAAAGAAGCGGACTGGATGATCGAGCTGGGCCCTGAGGCCGGCGCTCACGGAGGAGAGATCATTGCAGAGGGAACGATCGCAGAGGTAGAAGCAAACCCTGCATCAAGGATCGCAGGCTTCATGAACGGAACGCATGTGATCGACCGGAGACGGAAGATCCCGCGGGAGGAGCTCTTTTCAACGGGCACGATCCGCCTTGCGACCGGGCAGATCCATACGGTGCAGCCTCTTCACGCGGCTTTTCCGAAGGGAAGGATGACCGCGGTCACGGGAGTGTCGGGCTCCGGCAAGACCACGATGATCCTGGAAAGCCTGATCCCTGCTTTGGAGGCATCCATCAGGGGCGGAAAGCTGCCGGAGCATGTTGCGGAGATCTCGGCAGAAGGCATACGTCAGGTCAAGCTCATCGATGCGACCCCCATCGGCATCAATGTACGCTCCACGGTAGCGACCTATGCGGATGTGCACGATGAGCTCCGGAAGATCTATGCGAAAACGCCTGATGCAAAGGAGAGAGGCTACAAAGCAGGAGACTTTTCCTACAACACCGGGAAGCTGCGCTGTCCCGTCTGTGACGGCACCGGCTCCATCAGTCTGGATGTCCAGTTCCTTCCGGATGTCGACATTCCCTGCCCGGAGTGCCATGGCTCCCGTTACGCGAAGGAAGCTGGCCTGGTCAGAAGGATCCCGAAAGGGGCGGACAGCGGGTACACTCTTCCGGAGCTGATGGATATGAGCATCGATGAAGCGCTTAGTGCATGTGCGGATCTTCCGGCAGTGGCAAGACGCCTGCAGGTACTGCATGATCTCGGACTCGGATACCTCACCCTCGGCGAAGAAACGCCGAGTCTTTCCGGCGGGGAAGCCCAGAGGCTGAAGCTTGCAAGCGAGATGGGCAGGGGTCAGTCCGACTCCGTTTTCGTCTTTGACGAGCCTACCATCGGTCTGCATCCGCAGGATGTGGAGACCCTGCTTAAGGTATTCGGCAGCCTGATCGATCATGGCGCCACAGTGATCGTGATCGAGCATGACCTCGATGTCATCCGGAACTCGGATTATGTGATCGACATGGGCCCCGGCGGAGGCGTCGAGGGCGGCAGGATCATTGCTGCAGGCACACCCGAGGAGATCAGGAACTGCCCGGAGAGCATTACGGGACGCTATCTCTGACGTGCTTTCGGATGATAAACCTCATGACGGCTGCGCTGTTACCATGCCCTTACATGAAAGCAGCGTTTATCTGCGCCCTGAAGGGCCTGATTCGCTGACTTTCATGGGAACTGTTTCTTAAAGGAATAAACGATGATGGATAATCTTTGCAGTCAGTGCGCATATTATGCCTACGATGAAGATTATGAAGAGTATGTCTGCGATGTGCAGATGGATGAAGATGATTATTACCGGCTGTCGGGCAGGCAATTCAAAAGCTGCCCGTATTTCCGGAACGGAGATGAATATCTGATCGTCCGGAAACAGAACTAAGCAGGAGAGAAGGATGAATTATTACCTGATAGATTATGAAAACGTAAAGGCCGACGGACTGATCGGGATCGAAGAGCTGGATAAGGACGATGTGGTCCATGTCTTTTACAGTGAGAATGCCGATAAGCTGACCTTTGATGTGATGCAGATGATCATGAAGTCAAAGGCGCGCATCATTTACCAGAAGGTCAAGGTCGGACATAAGAACGCACTGGATTTTCAGCTGTCCTCTTATCTCGGTTATCTGATCGGGACCAATGCAGGCTGGCAGTACGATTATTATATTGTTTCAAAGGACAACGGATTTGATATCCTTGCCTCCTTCTGGAATGAGCAGAACGTAAAGGTCCGTGAGGTACCGGGCATCTCGATTCAGAAGCGGGAAGCGATGGAGAAGGAACTGACGGAGAAAGTGGAGGCGGCTTTAGGAAGCTCAGAAGACGCTGCCACAGTCACGAAGATCATTACCTCCTATAAGACCAAGCAGGGCATCAATAACGCCCTGCAGAAGAAATTTCCTGACAGAGTCAAGGAGATCTACCGGGCGATCAAACCGCTGATCACCGACAAGAAGGGCGTAAAGGAAGATTAAGTCCGGCAGCCGGATCTGCCTGTTCATGCCGGCCGGGAAGAAGATAAAAAAGTAATTCCATTCTCCTGACCGGTGTTGAAAATGAAGTTAATTTGTACTATTATGTTAGATGAAGCTAACATACGTGGCGTTATATAATTCCCGGACACGTCCGGGCGTGATAAACAGCGTCACAGAAATTCAGTGAAGAAGGGGAGAACAATGATAAAGAATACAGTAAAGATCGAGGGAATGGCATGCGGCATGTGTGAAGCGCACATCAATGATGTGATCCGGAGGCTCTATCCGGAAGCGAAAAAGGTGAGCTCATCCTTTAAGAAAGGTCAGAGCGAATTCCTGACGGAAGAGCCGATCGATGCCGATGAGCTCTGCAGTGCCATCGATGCTACGGGATATAACTTTGTTTCCTGCAGCAGTGAGCCTTATGAAAAGAAAGGGCTGTTCGGTCTGTTCTGATGCCGAAAGCCCTGAGAAAAGATACAAAATGTGAAATCTGTCCGTGACTGCTCAGCAGTCATTCAACGCGAGTATAATTGCCTCCGCGGCCTGTTCAACAATACAGTCTGCGGATTTTTTTAATACGTCGGGAGCCGTCCGGAAGGTAAATCCCATATCTGCGCCTGTTACGAGCGGCAGGTCATTTAAGGAGTCCCCCATGCCATAGGTACGGTCAGCCTGGAGAAGGGATCTGATCTCACGAAGGGCGGCACCCTTGGAGCATCCCGCGGCTGTCGTATCTACGGCTGTCCGGTTCTGCCATGCGGACACACTGCCTGAAAAGAGAGCAGTGATCTCTCCCGCAAATTCCTTTGCAGCCTCCTCGCTCTCAGTGATATAGCTGATACCGTGTACGGTTTTGCCCATGATATCATCCGGGCTTTTGATACGCGGCAGATTCGGGAAGACATGGTCCGGCGCATCCAGCAGAACGAACCGGCCCTCCACATGGACAGCTCCGGTAAAACCGCGTTCCCTTCCCATCTGGGCAAGGGTCCGGATGATCTCATCGGGGACCGTGCGTTCGAAGAGCGTCTCGCCGTTTTTCCCGAGGATCATTCCGCCGCTGCTCCCGATGATGAAATCAGGCGTAAACAGACCATCATAATAGCCTTCAAGTCCGCGCGCGGGACGTCCCGTACACAGACCGAAGAGATTTCCCGCGGCCTGAAAGCATCGGATCGCGTCCACCGTCTCCGGCCGGATCACCGGATCCTGACCGTGAAAATAAAGCGTATTATCAAAATCACTTGCAAACAGTTTTTTCATGCGCTTCAGTATACACCAGATCGGGGCTGCTTGAAAAGGGCTCTGTTCTGCAATTATGTATTGTCCCGTGTGATTGTTGTCTTGCTTGGATGCCGCGTTCTATATTAAAATCAACATGTCCCTTTGAAATTTTTGGGGTTCTTTCGGAATACCGTTGTGACAGAGAGTAAAAACAGCCGAAAAGAAAAGACGAATTCTGCAGGATGGAAGCGCCGGGCGGCCATCTGCCTTTTTCCTGCGATCCCCGCGGTGCTTCTGAGGATCATCTCCAGAACGGTGCCGGGTTTTGCGGACAGGTATACGGAGCTTGTAAATCCCCTTATGGTAAGCACGATCGGGAGAGTTTCAGGCATATTTCCCTTTTCCCTGTTTGAGGTCCTGCTTATCGTTCTGGCGGGCTATGTGATATATTGCGGCCTTGGTCTGATAAAGCTTCTCGTAAATCTGCTGTGTTCCCGTTTTATAAAGCCGGACGCAGGCAGCTTTCCTGAAGCTTCGGACCTTTCACCGAAAGCAGACGGGAAGGCTGCGGGGACAAAGTCCTGCCCGCTTTTAAGGCATTTACGGCTCCTTCTCCTGATCGCGGCGGTTCTGTTTCTTCTTTTTGAGGTCAGTGAGGATGTCTACTTTGCAAGAACGCGCTTTGCCAGGCGCTATGGGCTTGAGAGAACACAATACAGCAATGATGAGCTTTATGAGGTATGCCTCTGGCTGATCGATGAGATCAACAAAACGGCGCCCCTTGTCCTTCGGGATGAGAAAAGCATCATGCAGGTCTCGCCGGGGCTTCAGGACCGGGTCCGGGGAGCCATGAAAGCACTCGGAGAAGAGTATCCGGAGCTTTCGGGCTTTTATCCGCGGCCAAAGCCTGTTTTCTTTTCCCGGCTCCTAAGCCGTGTGGATATTACCGGCGTCTACAGCATGTTCACGATCGAGGCCAACTATAACCGGGATATCCCGCCCTATAACCTGCCTTTTACTTTGGCGCACGAGCTTTCCCATCTGAAGGGCTGCGAGTCCGAGAAGGAAGCCAACTTCCTGGGGGTCTTAAGCTGCATCCGTTCATCGGATCCCGATCTTCATTACAGCGGCGCCATGCTGGGGTGGGTCTACTGCGGCAACGAGATGATCAGACGCGATAAGCAGAAATGGAAGGAGCTTTCTGAGCGCATCTGCCCAAAGGCCGAGGGCGACCTCATTGACAACAACCGGTACTGGGATCAGTTTGAGGGAAAGGCATCGGAGACGATGCATGATATCAATGACGCCTATCTGAAGGCCGAGGGCCTTGCGGAGGGCTATGCCTCCTACGATCTTGTGACAGATATGATCGTCGCCTGGAGACTGATGGAAACGGCAGGCGGAAAATAATGCGTGCTTTGCCGGATATCCGCAGATTGTCAATGCAGACGGGTACCGCAGTATGCCGACGGGATAATTCAGGTTGAAAAGAAGGCGGATGTGAGATAAAATCAGTTCATGAAATATTTCTTCATTGTCAATCCCAACGCCGGCAACGGAAGGGGTTTAAAAAAGTGGAATCGGATCAGGGCCTTTCTGGACAGAAACGGTCTTGATTATGATATTTTTTTTACTACAGCGGCAGGAGATGCTGCGCGCCGTGCCCGCGAGCTGTCCACGGACCTTGAGGATTCCGCGGACGTGATCACTGTCGGCGGGGACGGAACGGTGAATGAAGTTCTGAACGGCCTTCGGCTCCTGGCTCCGGTGACGCTCGGATATATTCCTTCCGGAACGGGCAATGATTTTGCGCGGAGTATGCATATCAGCCAGAACCCGGTCCGGGCGATCCGAAATTTCGTCAGGGAACGCCGGGTGGAATCTCTCGACTACGGTGTCCTCACCTGCGGGGACGGGGAAACCGTCAGGCGATTTGTGAACAGCACCGGCGCGGGATATGATGCAGCTGTCTGCAGCGGGATCGCAAAAGCAAAGCGCAACGCAAACGGGCGTTTTCCGTTCAATCCCTTCGGCAGGTTTTCCTATGTGTTTGAAGGGATCCGCCAGTTTCTGCTTGCGCGACCTTCCAGGGGATACATTATCCTGGACGGTGACCGCAGGGTGGAGTTCAACAACATTCTGTTTGTGTCATCCCACATTCATCCCTTTGAAGGGGGCGGCTTCCGTTTTGCGACCTACGCCGATCCCAAGGACGGTATGCTGGAGATCTGCGTGATCAGCGGAAAGAACAAGCTGGCACTGATCCCGGTTCTTTGCAGCGGACGATGGAAGGGACTGAAAAGCCGGCGCGGCGTAAGGCTGTTCCAGTGCCGTGAGGCACATATTCACCTTGACCGCGGCATGCCGGTGCATACGGACGGGGAGGTCATCCGGAACCAGACGGATATGGATGTCCGCTGTGTACAGCAGCAGCTTCGGGTGCTGCGCTGACCGGAAGGAAGCAGGAAAGAGAAAAAGATGATACGGATCGGGCACGGATATGACGTGCATAAACTTGTTTCGGGAAGAAAGCTGATCCTCGGCGGCGTGGAGATTCCCTTTGAAAAGGGACTCGAAGGCCACTCCGACGCGGATGTGCTTTTGCATGCCATCATGGACGCAATGCTGGGAGCAGTCGCGGCAGGTGACATCGGGCAGCATTTTCCGGATACAGATGACCGGTATCTCGGCGCGGACAGCACGCTTCTTCTGGCCGAGACCGGAAGGATCCTCCGCGAAAAGGGCTATGCGGTCGGAAACATCGACGCGACGGTCCTCTGTCAGCGGCCGAAGCTGAAAAACTATATTCCCGGCATGCGATGTCGGATCGCGGAGATCCTTAAGCTAGAAGAGGATCAGGTGAGCGTGAAGGCGACAACGGAAGAGGGACTCGGCTTTACCGGGGACGGATCCGGGATCGCGGCGCACGCGGTGGTACTGGTACAAAAATGATAAGGAACACATTCCAGGGAAGGTATGAAATATGAAGATCTTTGATACGATGGAGAGAAGAAAAGTTGAGTTCAAGCCGATCGAGGAAGGCAAGCTGCGTATGTATGTCTGCGGCCCGACGGTTTATAATCTGATCCATATCGGAAACGCGCGTCCCATGATCGTATTCGACACATTCCGCCGCTACATGGAGTACAAGGGCTACGAGGTAAACTATGTATCCAACTTCACGGATGTCGATGACAAGATCATCAAGGCGGCCAATGAAGAAGGCGTTGATCCCGAGGTGATCTCCGAGCGCTATATCGAGGAATGCAAAAAGGATATGGCTGCCTTAAATGTAAAGCCTGCGACCACCCATCCGCAGGCGACCAAGGAGATCGACGGCATGATCGAAATGATCCAGACCCTGATCGATAAGGGACATGCCTATGACGCAGAG
>CAMNFX010000052.1 GCA_946537585.1 uncultured Lachnospiraceae bacterium | reverse complement strand
CTGTAGAACACGATGCGCCTTTCCGCCGCGCGGATCAGCCAAAGCCCTGTAAGCGCTATGACACTTAAGATCAAAAGCGGAGCAAAGACCGCCGCACCGTCCATCTTGCTGATCATGCGTTTGGAAAAATAGCCCAGCCCCTGTGTGGCTCCCAGCCACTCGGCGACTGCGGCATCAATGACCGCCCAGGGCATCGTCATTTTCAGTGCTGTGAAAAGTCCGGGAAGCGCATGCGGAACTTCCAGCTCGCGGAAGATCTGCAGCCTTCCGGCGCCAAGGGTCTGCATCAGCTCTTTTTTTGCCGGGTCTGTGCTCCGGAGCCCGTCATAGGTACTGAGCGTGATGGCAAAAAAGGTCGACAGCACGACGGCGATCAGCCGGGCACCCATGGTGTATCCGAGCCACAGGACAAACAGCGGGGAGATGCACATCACGGGGATCGTCTGCGTGATGATCAGCACCTGATGCAGGGCCGCTTCGACATAGCGGTTTTCATGCATCAGTACCGCCAGCCCGATCCCGATGCTGACAGAGATCAGCCATCCGAGAAGGATCGTCAGCAGTGTGGAGGGCATATGATGCAGAAACAGGGTCTCTCGGAGCTCCCAGGTCCGTACGAGGATCTGCCAGGGTCCGGGAAGGATATGTCCCCGGTTGATGATCACTGCCGCCGCCTGCCACAGGATCAGCAGCATAAGCCCCAGGAAAACCGCCGGTGTATTCTGTTTTAAAGCTCCTGCCGTTTTCATCCTCTGCTTTTGGCTGTTCAGTCCTCCGGGACAATATAGACGTCTGAAGGAGCAGGCGCCTCTTCGATCAGGCTGTTCTCCTGCATCCAGCTGATGATATCCTGCCAGTCTGCCTCCTGCATGGAGAGGAAGGGTCTGCCCTCTTCCTCCATGAGCGGCATCAGGATCTCATAGCTTTCCTTCTGCTGTGCTTCATCAAGCGGATTATCGTCCGAATTCATTTCAGACATGATGATCTTCAACGACTCATCCTCATCAGCTTTCATATCCTGAAAACCTTTTTTGCAGGCGCGCAGGAAGGCCTTATAAAGCTCAGGATCCTCATCGTAGGCCTTTGAATTTGCCGCAAGGACCAGGCCGTACATGCGCGGAACGCCGTAATCCTGGTTCTTCCAGACATCGACCTCATATCCGGCGTTTTTCATGGTAACGATCTCATCATTGATGAAGGTGCCGACGACCATATCCGTGCTGCCGGTCGTAAGCGAAGTCGTCAGATCAAAGCCGACATTGATCACCTCTACATCCTGTTCTGAAAGGCCGGCGTTGGCAATGATCGTGCGGATCACAGCCTCCTCTACTGCAGGACCGCTGTGTCCCACCTTCTTCCCCTTCAGGGAAGACATATCCGCCGTGATGCCGGAACCGGACAGGGAGGCCATGCAGCTCAGCTCATCCTGCACCACGCCGCCGATCGCCTTGACCGGCATGTGCTCATTAGCCGCTGCCATCACCACATCCACGGGATAGGTGAGGCCGATCTGGGCTCTGCCTGCTGCCACAAAGGTCAGGGCATCGATACTTTCCGCCGGGCTGATGATGTTGACCTTGAGGCCCTCCTCGGCGAAATATCCCTTATCTGCCGCTTCATATAAAAAAGTGTGGACTGCGTTCGGGTACCAGTCCAGGACCACATCGATCTCCTTAAGCTCCGTGTTTTCCTGAGATGCTGCAGCCGGGCTTTCCGAGGCACTCTCCGATGCCTGGCTTTCTGCCGGTGCGGCAGCGGTTTCCGCGGGCTTTTTGCCTCCGCAGGCCGCAAGGCCAAAAGCGGCAGCCGCCGCGATCAGTACTGTGATATATTTTCTCATATAGTTTTTCCTCCTCTGAATATATTTATAAATTGCCTTTCCACCTCATAAGCCTCATTTCGATCAGGCCCAGGATGCCGTTCATGAAAAGCGCCAGTGCGGTCAGCACCATCAGGGGCGCGAGCAGTCCCGCCGCGTCCAGGTTCATCATGCAGGAGCGGCTGTACATACCGAGTCCCGCCGGCGCACCCAGCCATTCCGCCACAGCTGCACCGATCACGCTCCAGGGGACCGAGATCTTCAAGGCCGTGAACAGATTCGGCAGTGCTGTCGGCATTCGAAGGAGCCAGAACTCCTGCAGGCGGTCTGCTCCAAAGGTACACAGCAGCTCGGCGCGGTCCTCCCGCGTGGCACGAAATCCGTCGGAAAGATCTACCGTCACGGTAAAAAAGTTGACCAGGATCACCACGATCACTCTCATCCGTACCGTATACCCGAACCAAAGCACCAGTACCGGTGCAAGGCACATGACCGGGATCGTCTGTGTGACCGTCAGGATAGGATACAGGGCCTGCATCAGCCATGGGCTCCAGTCCATCGCAACAGCAAACAAAGCTCCCAGAAGGACCGCCAGGATGCCTCCTGCCGCAACAACGGTAAAAGTAGCCGGAAGATGTGTAAAGAAGATCTCACGGCGGTTTTCCCACAGGCTCCCAAGCACCGCCGAAGGAGAAGGGAGGATGTAGGGCTTTCCAATGCCTGCACTTAAAAGCTCCCAGCAGACCACGAGCAGGATCAGAAATCCGATACTGATGAACCGCCGCCTCATGCCCGTTATTCGATCACTACTATGAAAATCAGTGAGCCGAGCCCTGTTGGGCGAAGGCGACACGTTAGTTTCATGTATACGTGGTGAAACGGCGGAGCCGTGAGACACGGTTTCCGTATGATTATTATTTGCTGCCGCGCTCATCTGTCTATACCGGCTTCGTCTGCATCGTGGATCCGTTCCGCGCCCTCTGTACCCTCTGCCTTTGCTTCCCTGCGAAGGAGTGCGATCAGGTCTTCCTTCAGCCTTGCTGTCTCTGGCAGAAGCAGCATTTCCCGGTTCCGCTCTTTGGGCATCGGGACCGTAAACTCCATCAGTCCCGTCACGGGATGTCCGGTGAGGACCAGGATCTTCTGCGACAGGAAGATCGCTTCTTCCACATCATGGGTGATAAACAGGATCGTCTTGTTAAGCTGCTTCCACTGATCCATGAGCCATTCCTGCAGCTGGATCCGGGTAATGGAATCCAGTGCGGAAAAAGGTTCGTCGAGCAGAAGGATATCTCCGCCCGCGCAGAGCGTCCTTGCAAAGGACACTCTCTGACGCATGCCGCCGGAAAGCTCTCTCGGCCAGCGGTTTTCCCAGCCTTCAAGCCCCACCTGCCGGAGGAGCTCCCTCGCTTTTGCCGCTGCTTCTTCTTTAGGCTTTTTCTGGACAGTCATGGGCAGCATGACATTTTTTTCCACCGTCAGCCATGGGAACAGAAGGTCCTGCTGCGGCATATAGGAAGCATACTGCCTGTGGGCGGAAAGCGGCTCCCCGTCGATCAGGATCCTGCCCTCTTCAGGCTGCTCCAGTCCGTTGAGCAGGCGGAACAGGGTCGTCTTGCCGCTTCCGCTCGCTCCGATGATACTGACGAAGCTCCCCTTTTCCGCACGCAGGGAAAGGCCGTCAAAGATCGGCGCCGCGGAATTCTTATAGCAAAAACGGATGTTCTCAAGTGTCAGCATCGTATTTTACTCCGCCTTCATAGCCCATGTCCCAGAACATCAGCTCATACTGTGAACAGGTACGGAATATCTCTGAAAGATGCCGGATCTGTTCTTCGGAATATCCTTCGGACAGCCTGTCCGTCATGGCCTTCAGTTCTTCATTTGCCTCATGGTATCCGGGGTCGGCGTAACCCCGGACCCATTCTCCGTAAAACCCATGATCCCGGCACTCCGGATGCGCTTCAAGCATATGCTGTGCGATCAGCTCATAGCTGACGGCGCAGGCCAGGATCGAAGCCGCGATCTCGGCAGGGCCCTCTGCCCATGCAATGGAGAGCATATAGGAGGTGTAGGAACGGGTCGCAATGGAAGGCTTCGCCTGGGCCGCTTCCTCCTCGGGGATCCCGAGGCGCTTCATATACCCCCGGTGTATCTCCATCTCTCCATGCAGGATCTGATGAACATAGCCCGCGAAGATCTCCATGGTCTTCGGATCCGCGGCTTTGGCTGTCCCCAGGGCAAAAACTCTGGCATAATCAAACAGATACAGGTAGTCCTGTATCATATAGTATCGGAATTTTTCAACAGCAAGCGAGCCGTCTGCCATACCGGTGACAAACGGATGCTCGTCATACTTTTTCCAGATATCGCCGCTCTCCCGGATCAGGCGTTCGGAAACACTCATATTCAGTTCCTGCCTTTCTCCGGATCAGTACTCGCCGCGAATAGCGAAGGCGTGATTCATCGGACCGCTGCCCTTGCCGAGATCCAGCATTGCCGCGAGTGCGCCGCTGATGTAGTTCTTGGCTTTTTCCACAGCCGTATCGAGATCATAGCCCTTGGCAAGGTTCGAGGCGATCGCGCTGGAGAGCGTGCAGCCGGTTCCGTGGGTGTTGGGATTGTCGATCCGTTTGCCGTTGAACCACTTGAAGCCGCCGTCTCTGTAAAGCAGGTCATTGGCGTCGTTCATGTTATGACCGCCCTTTAAGAGCACTGCACAGCCGTAGGTTTTGCTGATCAGCTCCGCTGCCGTGACCATATCCTCCGGGCTTTTGATCTCCATGCCGGAAAGGACCTCGGCTTCGGGGATATTTGGCGTGAGGACGGTCGCAAGCGGAAGCAGACACTCCTTCAGGGTGCCGATCGCATCCTCGCTGATCAGTCTTGCGCCGCTGGTAGCGACCATGACCGGATCAACGACGACATTTTTCAGTTCATAGTGTCGGATCGTTTCAGAAATGACGCGGATGAGTTCCGAGGCGGAAACCATCCCGATCTTGACAGCGTCGGGCCGGATATCTGTGATCACGGTATCGAGCTCGAGCTTTAAGAAGTCCGGTGTTACCTCCATAATGCCGGTAACGCCGGTCGTGTTCTGCGCAGTCAGCGCAGTGATCGCGCTCATGGCATAGACGCCATTGGCGGTCATGGTTTTGATGTCGGCCTGAATGCCGGCGCCTCCGCAGGTATCACTGCCTGCGATTGTCAATGCTGTCCGCATGTTCTGCTCCTTTCGTTTTACAGCGATTGATTTTATATAGCGACCGGAAGTGGTGCCCCCGACCGATCGCTCACGCAGAATAACAGTTGAAAAAAAGCACCCCGGACCTTCCGACGTGCTTTGTACAGACTTCCTACGTTGGCATGATCCAAATCAGGTGTACGGGTCAGGACTCTCAGCCCTATCTCAGCTCCTTCAAGGAACCCCCCGGCTTTTATTCACTTATACTGCGTACTGCTGCCGGTCCTGCCGGCTCAGCAGATATATGCATTGTAGACGTATTTCACGGAATATGCAAGAATGATTTCTAAAACATTCTTTTTATAGTACAATGTATTGCATGAACCTCCGAAATATCTGCAGACCATGCTCGTGTTTCCCGGGGTGTCTTTAACCATATCATACTGCCTCCGCCCGATGGTGGCCGGTCAGCAAAAGGAGAGGAACCATTTATGCCGGATATCAGATTTCCATACGGAAAAGAATTCTTGTCTCTTCATATCCCTGAAGAGCGTTACGCGGGAACGCTTGTTTCCCATATGCACGACTATCACGCGGAAAAATCGCCGGATGAGCTGGTGAAGGATGCCATGGCGTCTCCCATCGGAACGCCCAGGCTGTCCGTGATGGCAGAGGGAAAGAAGAAGGTCGTCCTGATCGCAAGCGACCATACCCGTCCCGTTCCCAGCAAATGTATCGTCCCGCATATGCTTGCGGAGATTCGCGAAGGCAGTCCCGATGCCGACATTACCATCCTGATCTCTACAGGCTGCCACCGTGAGACGACAAAGGAAGAACTGATCTCAAAGTTCGGCCCCGAGATCGTGGAAAATGAAAAGATCGTGATCCATGACTGCGACGATACAGAGAATCAGGTCTATCTCGGCAAACTTCCCTCCGGCGGAGACCTCATCATCAACCGCCTTGCGGCCGAGGCTGACCTGCTGGTCGCGGAGGGCTTTATCGAGCCCCATTTCTTTGCCGGCTTTTCCGGCGGAAGAAAGAGCATCCTTCCCGGAATCGCGTCGAGAAAGACGGTTCTCTACAACCATAACGGGCAGTTCATCGCAAGCCCGAAGGCGCGTACCGGCATCGTAGACGGCAACCCGATCCATAACGATATGCTGTATGCGGCCCGGGCAGCCCGTCTCGCCTATGTCGTCAATGTTGTGATCAACTCCGAGAAGGAAGCGATCTATGCCGTTGCCGGAGATGTCGATCTGGCGCACCGTGCCGGCAGGGAATTCCTGTCCTCAAAGTGCAGGGTAGATGCCATTCCTTCCGACATCGTGATCTCCACCAACGGAGGATATCCGCTCGATCAGAACATTTATCAATCCGTCAAGGGAATGACCGCCGCGGAAGCTGCCGTAAAAGAAGGCGGCGTGATCATCATGATCTCGAAATGCAGCGACGGGCACGGCGGCGAGGTGCTTTATAAGACCTTCCGCGATGAGAAGGATCTCGGGCGCATGATGCAGAGCTTCATCGAAACGCCGCCCGACAAAACGATCATCGACCAGTGGCAGTCCCAGATCCTCGCGAGGATCCTGCTGCGGGCAAGCGTTGTATTCGTTTCCGATGCTCCCGATGAGATCGTCTCCGAGTTCCAGATGATCCCGGCGCACAGCCTCGACGAGGCGCTCGAAAAGGCCGATCAGATCCTTTTGGCCAAAGGCATTGAAAACGGCAGCATCCTGGCCATTCCGGACGGGATCTCCGTCATGGTCGTATAAACCGGGAGTATTTCATGCGAAAAGACTGTGATCACATCATCGATTATGCGATCCGGCAGGTCCTGCCGGATGAAGCTGTCCGGCGGGCACTTACAGGGAAAGAATTTTCCCCGGGCCGCCTGATCCTTGTGGCCGTGGGAAAGGCCGCCTGGTCTATGGCGCTCTCGGCGCATGAAACGCTGGGAGACCGGATCTCTGACGGCATCGTCATTACCAAGCACGGCTATTCCCAGGGACCGATCGGAGGATTTAAGATCCGGGAAGCCGGTCATCCCGTACCGGATGCGGATTCCTTTTCCGCTACAAAAGAAGCGCTTTCAATGACGGCCGGCCTCACAGAACAGGATACGGTCCTCTTCCTGCTCTCCGGCGGCGGAAGCACGCTGTTTGAAGACCCGGAATGCTCTCCGGAGGACCTGCAGAATGTGACCAGCCAGCTCCTCGCAAAAGGCGCGGACATCGTCAGCATGAATATCATCCGCAAGCGCCTCTCAAAGGTCAAAGGCGGACGCTTTGCCATGCATTGCATGCCTGCAAAGGTCTATGCGGTCGTGCTTTCGGATATCATCGGGGATCCGCTGGATATGATCGCCTCGGGTCCCGCCTATCCCGACAGCTCTACCTGCGAGGACGCCGCGGAAACGGTCCGACGCTTTGGCATCATTCTCCCGCCGCTTTGCAGGGATCTTATGAAGCTCGAAACGCCCAAGACGCTCGACAATGTAGAGACCGTCATCACCGGTTCGGTGCGGGAGCTCTGCCGGGCTGCTGCAGACGCCTGTGAAGAACTCGGCTATGAAACACATTTTCTGACGGACTGCATGGACTGTGAAGCCGCCGAAGCCGGCAGCTTTCTTTCCTCCATCGCAAGATCATGGCAGAATACGGATCACTCTGTCGCCTTCATTGCCGGAGGGGAGACCGTTGTGCACCTGAACCCCGGAGGCTCCGGCATTGGAGGCCGCAACCAGGTGATCGCCTTCAGTGCCGCGGAAAAGATCGCAGGCCTGAAAGATACGGCCGTCTTTTCCGTCGGGTCCGACGGCAGTGATGGTCCCTGCGATGCTGCAGGAGGATATGTGGACGGCACTTCGCTTTCAAAGCTGAAGGCGGCCGGCCTGAATCCTTTTGATGTCCTGATGGATAATGACAGCTATCATGGACTGGATGTCATCGGCGGCCTGATCAGGACCGGCGCCACAGGCACCAATGTCAATGACGTCTCCATCGTGCTGATCCGAAGATAACGTCCTGCATCCAAAGCTTTGCTATCCCTGACAGATGCTTTTTTCCAGCATGTCCGCTCTGAATACGTATCTGTTCGATTCCTGCTTTAAGCTCTTCCATATAT
>CAMNFX010000051.1 GCA_946537585.1 uncultured Lachnospiraceae bacterium | reverse complement strand
AACAGCACATTTTGACGAGATGTATAAAAGGCGAGAAAAGCAGGAGAGCTAGCAGCCCTGGTTCATTTTGAGACATTCTGCACATAAAATAATGCTGAAATTTATCCGATTTCCATCTTTTCTGCCAAGTGACGCGGTGATACAATGAAAAAAAGTCATAATTGCCGGCATCTGTCTGAGATTGCACGGCAGTAAGCATGCAGATGCTATTTGACAGTTTATATCCTGAAAGCGGAGGAAACGGAAGATGATAAAGATCCTGATTATTGCCGATGATTTCACCGGTGCACTGGATACCGGCGTCAAGTTTGCCACAAAGGGAGCCAAGACCAAGGTCATGACAAAGTGGGATGACAGCTTTGTCGATGATCCTGCGGAGGTCCTGGTGCTTTGCGTGCCTTCGAGACATGAAAGCCCCGAGGATGCCTATCAGATGGTCCGGGAGGTCGTGGAGAAGGCGGACGGCAAGGTCGGCACGATCTTCAAGAAGACGGATTCCGTTTTACGCGGCAATGTCGGCGCTGAGCTGACCGCCGTACTGGAAGGCTCCTCCGCAAATCAGCTGTATTTTATCCCTGCGCTCCCCTCGATGCGCCGCATCACTCTTGGCGGTATCCACTATATCAGCGGCATCGCAGTAAAGAACAGCGTGTTCGGCCGCGATCCGTTTGATCCCGTGACCGAGAGCTACGTGCCGGATCTGATGCATAAGCAGTCCGACGCGAACATCGAGTCCATCAGCGTCGAGGATGCCATCAGCAAGGTTCCGACGAGCGAAGAGAAGACCATCTTCGTATACGACTGCGAAAGCAATGATACCTTTGACGCCGAGCTGAAGATGCTCTGTAAAAAGGGCATGCCGAAGCTGGTCGCGGGCTGCTCCGGCCTTGCGGAAGCGCTCGCTTCGAGAGTGGGAGATGAATCCCGCATCGTGGATCGTTCCATGGAAGGCAACCTGACCGTCGTCTGCGGTTCCGTCAACCCGATCTCCGTTGCCCAGATGAACTTCGCGGAGCGTTACGGCTTCAGCCGGATCCACCTTTCCGACAATCAGTTCTTAGGCTCCGAGGAAGCGCTGAAGGCCACCGCCCAGGGCGTGGAGCTCATCGGAAAGTTCTCCAGCGGAACCATCGTGGATACCCTGTACGCAAACAACGGCGTTCAGAGAAACGTTACGGAGAAGGAGCTTGAAAAGACGAGGTCCCTGATCTCCAAGCGCGTCGGCCGTCTGATGAAGGCGATGCTCGAGGCCGGTTATGAGGGCCGTCTCATGATCATCGGCGGAGATACCCTGCTGGAATTCACAAACGCCATCGGATGCTACGAGCTCTATCCGGTCTGCGAGATCGATCCCGGCACCGTTGTGTTCCGCCTCGAGTACGACGGAAGAGAGCATGAGATCATCACGAAATCCGGCGGCTTCGGAAGTGAGGAGCTGCTCGTGAAGATCGTAGGAGGCATCACCTGAGCGCGCAGCGCGGAGTAATCCTGAAATGCGCTTGCATAGTATATAACTTGAAAGGAGAACAATATATGACTACACTGCCGATCCTTGGTATCACAATGGGCGATCCCTTTGGCAACGGACCCGAGATCTCGGTCAAGGCGCTTTCCGATCCTGCGCTTTATGAGCGCTGCCGGCCTCTGATCGTGGGCGACATGAGCAGTATGCGCTATGCCGCTGCCGTTGCAAAAAAGGTTGATGGCATCGATGTGAAGCTGAACCCGATAGAGAAGGTCTCGGATGCGAAGTTCGAATTCGGCACCATCGACGTGCTGGACCTTGGCATTGTGCCGGAGGATCAGATCCCGAATACCCTGGATCAGGATGAGCCGAAGCCGTTTAAGATCGGCGCCTGTGCCCTTG
The DNA here is from genome assembly GCA_946537585.1 of uncultured Lachnospiraceae bacterium. Lineage (GTDB taxonomy): Bacteria > Bacillota > Clostridia > Lachnospirales > Lachnospiraceae > Avilachnospira. The sequence continues at coordinate 6,265 of CAMNFX010000051.1, read as the reverse complement.
GCGGTGAGGCGGCGTTCCAGTACGTGAAGAAGGTCATCGAGCTTGCCATGGCCAACGAGGTCGACGCGACCGTCACCAATGCCTTAAGCAAGGAAGCCATCAATATGGCCGGCCACCATTTCTCCGGACATACAGAGATCTATTCTCATTATACCAATACAAAAAAATACACCATGATGCTGGCGCATGAAAATCTGCGGGTTGCGCATGTATCCACTCACGTGTCCTTAAGGGAGGCCTGTGACCGTGTAAAGAAGGACCGTGTCCTTGAGGTCATCCGTCTTGCCAATGAGGGTATGAAGGATCTCGGCATCGAGAATCCGAAGATCGGCGTTGCCGGCCTCAATCCGCATTGCGGAGAGAACGGTATGTTCGGCACGGAAGAGATCGAGGAGATCCAGCCTGCAATCGATGCTGCCATGGCAGAAGGCATCAATATCCCGGAAAAGGCCCCGACGCCGCCGGATACGGTGTTCTCCAAGGCACTCGGAGGCTGGTATGATATTGTTGTTGTCATGTATCATGATCAGGGACATATTCCGCTGAAGGTCAAGGGCTTTGTCTATAACCACGAGAAGAAGGCCTGGGATGCTGTTGCCGGTATCAACGTAACGCTCGGCCTTCCGATCATCCGCGCAAGCGTGGATCACGGCACCGGTTTCGGGCATGCGGGAAACGGACACGCCAATGCGCTGAGCCTGACCAATGCCATCGATTACGCGATCCTTCTCGGCAAGGCGCGCAAGGCCAAACTGGGCAGCTGATACAAAAGCATTACTTTAAGGAATCCGACAGAAAGAAACAAGGTTTGCGCCTTGTTTCTTGTTTTTTTCTATGATAAACTTTGATAAAGCCCGCAGTAATGCGTATTTCACTGCAAAGCATCCGCAGGGCTTTATCGACATGCTGAAATGATTGCAGCTGTTCAAGAGCAAAACTTTTGACACGGCGGTATGCAACCGGCAATGCTGACGGCCATTTCATGTATGCCGAAGCTGTGCTGTGAGACCGGGCGCTGAACAGAACGAGAAGAAATACAGGAGCGGCAAGGTGATCAACAAGGAAAAGATCCGCCTCATGACTGACCTCGCGATCTACGAGAAGAGAAATGAGCGCGATGTTTTTAAGATCAATAATTACTATCGGTCGGACTATATCATGTGGCATATGCTGCTTGCGATGGTCCGGTATACGCTTGTATTTCTTGCGCTTTTCGGCCTTTATGTTGTATTCCGCGCCGATACGCTGTTTTACAACATCAACCTTGAGGGCATCGGAGAGACGCTGAAACGGCTCGGCTACCTGTATGCCGCAGGCCTCGGGGCTTATCTTGTGATCACCTGGCTTGTCTGCGCGGCAAGGTATAAGGCGGCCAGAAAGGGCATGCTGCTTTATGCGACCAAATTAAAGCGGCTGGCGCGAAAGTTCCGCTACCAGGAATAAGCGCAGAAGCAAATACATTAAAAAAGCACTGCAAAGCGGAAGGACGCCTTTTTCCCTGTGAAGAGCATGTATGCATGCTTTTCATATACAGGAACGGAAGGATGCCGCACAGCTGCGAAAACAGGAGACTTTCATCTTGCGTAGCTTACTGATTATCCGGGATTCCCTGCGAAAGATATATGCGAACTATAATATATTTCTGCGTCCGGTACTGAAATTCGTACTGGCGTTTCTTATGCTGTTTCTGCTGCAGGGAAAGATCGGTTACAGTCCCATGCTCGGGAGGGGAGTGGTGATCGGCGCATCGGCTCTTTTGTGCGCGTTTTTCCCCTTTGGCTTTATTACCTTTATCTGCGGCCTGTTCGTTCTCGGCAACATGTTCGAGGTCTCGTACCCGATGACGCTGTTTGCCCTGATCGTGCTGATGATGATCTTTGTCCTCTATTACGGATTTCATCCGGGGACGGGCATCATCATGGCGCTGGTCCCGCTGGCATTCTTCTTTAAGATCCCATACCTTGTGCCGCTGATCCTCGGCATGTCCGCCGGGATCGCTTCCTCGGTCCCTGCAGTCCTTGGCGTTCTGATCTGGTTCATCCTGAAGTATTTCTCGCAGCATGCGGAGCTGATGCTTGACGCCGGACGGTCGGCGGACATTGTGGAGAGCTTCATCGGGATCAGCGAATCGGTTCTTAAGAATGAGTACATGTACGTGATCATGCTTGCCTTTGTGCTCTGCATCGTGACCGTATCCATCATCAGTCACAGCAGCATGGATCACGCATGGACGATCGCGGTCACAGCGGGCACCATCGTTCTTGCGGTCGTGATCTTCATCGGCGGAGCCCAGTACGATAACGGCGCCATCGGCGGCGAGCTCGTCGGACTGGTGATCTCGTCCCTGCTTGCATTTTTCTACGAATATATTTTTTACTGCGTCGATTACAAGGGGACGGAGCATCTTCGATTTGAAGATGACGATTATTATTACTTCGTAAAGGCGGTTCCGAAGGTGAATCCCTATGACGAGGACGAGAGAAGAGAATAACTGCAATCAGCAAATCTGCATAGAACCCGGAGTCAAAATTGACAAACATATTCGATAATTTTCAAAGCTGGATATCACTGCTTCCGAAGTTTTCCTTCACGAATTTCGTGGAGGTCATTATCATATCCATTATTGTCTATGAGATCCTGCTCTGGATCAAGAATACGAGGGCGTGGACGCTTCTGAAGGGCATTCTCGTGATCCTCGGCTTTACTCTGGTATCAGCCATTTTCCATCTGACCACGATCCTGTGGATCCTTGAGCGCATTTCCTACATCGCGGTGACGGCGCTGGTCATCATCTTCCAGCCGGAGCTTCGGAAGGCCTTGGAGCAGCTCGGCAGCCAGTCGGTCTTCAGCAGTCTGAGCTCCGCCATCGGAGGACGCGGCGACGCTGACCGGACCATGAGCAAGGAGGCCGCGTCTCAGATCGCGCATGCGGTCTATGAGATGTCGAAGGTAAAGACCGGAGCCCTGATCGTGATCGAACAGACAGAGTCTCTCGAAGAGTTCATCAAGACCGGCATCACCATCAACGGAGAGGTGAGCTCCGGCCTTCTGATCAATATTTTCGAGAAGAACACTCCCTTACATGACGGCGCCGTCGTCATGCGCGGAGATATCGTTGTGGCGGCTACCTGCTATCTGCCGCTTTCTGACAACATGTCCATCAGCAAGGATCTCGGCACACGCCACAGGGCTGCGCTCGGCATCTCAGAGGTGACGGACAGTCTTACCATTGTGGTCTCCGAGGAGACCGGCGGCGTCAGCATCGCCTATCGCGGACAGCTGACCAGGCTTCCGGATGAAGGCGCGCTGGAGAAGGTACTCATTAACCGGATCAACAAGGCCGAGATGAAGTTTTTCGGCAGAAGCCGGGGAAAAGAGGCTGCCAATGCTTAAGCATCTGATCAATATTTTCCGTGTCAATATTCCCTTAAAGATCATCTCTGTAGCCATAGCATTCCTGCTCTGGCTTGTTGTCGTAAATGTTTCCAACCCCGAGGTCACGGACAGCGTGACCATGGAGATCTCTGTGAACAACGGAGAGGAGCTGATGAATAAGGGCAAGGCCTTTTCGCTTGATTCAAGAACGGTGAGGGTGACCTACAAGGTACGTTCGAATTACCGAAGCCAGATCCAGCCGTCATCCTTTACCGCCTATGTGGATATGACCGATTATTCAATCACGGGCGCGGTTCCCGTTTATGTGGATGTGAGTCCTTCGATCTCCAATCTGATCTCCGGTATGACCCAGAACCCGATGGTCATTCATGTCAGCACCGAGGATATGCAGGAGAAGGACTTTACGGTATCGGCCAGAGTCAACGGGCAGCCTGCGGAGGGATATATCGCGGGGGCTGTGCAGATGGAGCCGGCTGTCGTAAGCCTGTACGGACCGAAGTCGGAGATCGGCAAGGTCAGCCGTGTCGGGATCGTTCTGGATATCGACCAGGCGTCGGAAACGCAGTACGGCACCGGAAAGATTCAGTTTTTTGATGCCAACGACAATGTGATCCCCTTAAGCCCGAGCATTACGCTGAGCAGCGATGTACAGTATACTGTGCCGGTTTATAAGACGAAGAACTTAAGCATCAATGTTCCTACGACAGGACAGCCGGAGCGCGGATTTACACTGACGGGTGTTGAGACGGAGCCGAGGTTCGTCCAGGTATACGGAGAAGACGCAGTCCTCGAACAGTACAATACGATCTACCTTCCTGACGGGCTTCTCGACATATCCGGCGTCAACAGCAATGTCACGATCTCTGTCGCGATGCAGAATTACCTGCCCGAAGGCCTTTATATGGTATCCCAGTCTGACGTCTCCGTGGTGGCGAGGATCGCGCGCCAGACCGATGTGATCCCGGGAGCGGCAGGACTTCCGCAGCCTACGATCCAGACGCCTCCGGCAACGAATCCCACGGCCGCGGAAACGACAGCCGCAGCGCCGGAGGAAACTTCAGCCGCGCATTCGGAAAATGAACCCGGACAGCACGAAACGGAAGAAAGCACAGAGCATACCATTCACGAAAGCCCGGAGCCGGAGACGGAAACCGGGGAGGAGCCAACATCGCATGCAGTCTACAGCGGACCGGAGATCTCTACAGAGCCCGCAGGGCCTGTGCCGGATGATCCGGGTTCGGAGCAGCCGCATCCGTCTTCACATGAGAGCCCGGAGCCGGGACCATCTGAGCCGGAAGCTGTCGAACCCGGCAGCCAGGACGGACCTTCACCCGGAGATGATACTTATCATGTGGTCAGTCCGGCAGGCTGAGCCTGAAGATCCCGGCAGGGTGTACGGGTCGATCGCATACAGTTTTGTCTTAAGTTCTTTTGACTTTTTTTGATCAAATGAGCCGCGTTGAACAGTACAGTGAAAGGAATTCAAGGTGCAGAGCGCTTACTGGAACAAAACAATACCTGTCAGTCTCATCGCGTTATTGCTTTCCTTCCTTCTGTCCAATGCGGAAGTCTATATCGCCGCCGGCCTGTGCCTGATCGCGGCGGCGGTATGGATCACATATGAGAATCTCAAAAGGAGCAGCTCCTGTTTATGCCCGGCTGCTCTTTTTTCGATTTCATGGCTCGGCGGGATCGGCGTATCCTGTATGAAGCTCTCAAACCTGCAGGTCAAATGGGAGCTGATGACCTGGATCAGCCTGGGACTTGCCTATCTTGTTTTTATCACTGCTTACAGCATTATCATGTATCTTTTGCGCGGCAATACGCAGGGGAACGAAAATGACGGGCCTTCGGTACGTCTGTCGACAGCAAACACCGTTTTGAACCGCCGGTCTCTATCGGGCGGGGGAACGAATGACCGGCAGCGAAACGGAAGACTTCGGAAGCGCCTCTTACTGATCATGGATATTCTGACGCTTGTATCGGTCGCAGCACTTCTGATTGAGGCCCGGATGCTCGGATATATTCCTCTTTTCACAGAGGACACCCCGCACGCGTATTCCTATTTTCATATCAGCGGGCTCCACTATTTTACAGTCGTGTCGGCACTGGTGCCTTCCTTTGGCATGCTCTATCTGATGAGCGACGGAAGGTTCCGGCAGTCCGATCTTTTACATGTTTCCATATGCATCGCCGTATCCGTTCTGATCCCGGTGCTGCTGGTCTCGAGATTTCAGCTGATCTTCTCGATCCTTCTGGCTGTGATCACTGCCATTTCAAAGAGCGGGATACGGCCGTCAAAGATGATCAATCCGAGGACTGCGGTCCTCGGCATTTCGGGATTTCTGATGGTACTGGCACTCTATGTATTTATCACGGTGGAACGTGCGCACAGCGTGGAATACCTCAACGGGATCTTTGAGATGAAAAATCCGGAGACGCCGATCTGGTTTACCCAGCCTTATATTTACATCGCGAATAACTTCGACAACTTCAACTGCCTTGTGAGAGATCTCCCTGCCCATACGCACGGACTCCGCATGCTGTTCCCGCTCTTTGCGCTGACGGGCATGAAATTTCTTTTCCCGGAGCTGGTTTCCTTCCCGCTCTACGTGACGAAGGAGGAGCTGACGACCGTTACGATCCTGTATGACGCCTATTATGACTTCGGCCTTACGGGAGTGATCCTGTTTTCGCTCCTGCTTGGCATTGCCGCTGCGGTTCTGGAGTATATTGTACAAAGGTCGGGGGAAGGACAGCCCGTATTGCATGTGTTATGGGCGCAGTTTTGCTTTTACCTGCTGTTTTCCTTCTTTACCACCTGGTATTCCAACCCGGCGACCTGGTTCTATCTGGGCGTGACCGTGCT
>CAMNFX010000050.1 GCA_946537585.1 uncultured Lachnospiraceae bacterium | reverse complement strand
ATTATGCTTTCAGCTGAGCAGTTCATATTTTTTGCGGCCGTCGTTGACCAGGTAGTAGACCGTATCCTTGTCGGTGTTGACGCGGATCTCGAGTTTCTTGATGGTACCTTCCGCCTGCTTGACGGCATCCTTTTCCGCCAGCTTGATCAGCTCTTCAGCGGTATATTTCTTTGCTCCGAGCTCATAGATCACCTTCGGCTTCAGCGCCTTGGACAGTGTTCCCTGTGTCTTGGATGCAGAGGCTTTTGCGGAAGAAGCCTTTGCAGCAGTCTTGCCGCTCGAGGAAGAGGTCTTTTTCTTGGACGATGTACTGGTCTTCGACTCCTTCTTCTTTGTATCTGTCTTATCGGACTTCGCAGAAGAACTCACTGCGTCCTTCACAGCCTGACTGACCTTGTTCTTTACTTCCTTTTCCAGCTTTTTGGAAAGCTGCTTCATGCCTGTTTCCAGAAGGGTGCTCATCAGATCATCCTGTTTCTTCGCCATATCATACCTCCTGCATCAGTAACTTCTTGCTTCAAAACAGCCGCCGGGGCCGTGATATTTATTTCGCCTGCTGCCAGTATAACACAAATCCTTCTGCTTGCACAGACAGCCTTATTCTCCGGCTGCTTCCTGTTCTGCTGCTTCCGAAGCTCCGGCATCTCCGGAGGAATCCCCGTCTCCGGCATTGTCCGCGGGACCCGGTCCTGCGGCTGTTTCATCCTCTGCCGCTGTCACACCGGGACCTTCGCTGACTGCGCCCGGGCTGTCCTGTTCATAGACGTTGGCACTGCCGCCGCCGGGACCTGCCGCTGCGGTGGGAACTGCTCCGGAGCTGCCTCCGGGACCCGGTCCCTGGCTCTGTCCGGATGCCGGGGAGACTATGACCGCATCATCGATGCTCGAGCCGCTGCCGCCGGTAACACCCGGACCGTTTCCTTCCGGAGCACTGATCAGCTCCGGCGTCACATTCGTGATCGCAGGGCTCACGACAACATCTTCTTTTGTTTCTTCCGTTTCTCCTTCTGAGCTCTCGCTGACGGGATTTCCGTTTTCATCTGTTTCCCCGGTCTCTTCCGTGCTCTCCTCTGTTTCCGTTTCAGAGGTCTCTTCCGTGGAGACGCTCTCCCCGGTCTCTGCCGGCGCAGTCTCAGCCGGAGCCGCCTGACTTCCGGATGACTGTCCGCCGCCGGATGAAGGCTTATCGGTTCTGACCTCCGTGCTGCCGTTTCCGCCAAGGCCGGTGTCGCTGATGATCCGCTCGCTGATCTGCTTTAAGAGCTCGCTTGGCTCATAGGCCTTATCGGGATACAGGAATTCATGCAGCGCGCGGGCGTTGCTTTCAAGCGTCACCGGGATGACGCAGTCCAGCTTTCCGACATCCTGCATGTCGAGATCAAAGGGGAAGCCTGCAGTCTCTCCGATATAGAAATGATAAATGTTGCGGGCAAAGGGCAGCATATCATCCACCGTGACTGAGGTGGAGATCTGCGGCATCACCGTTACAAGGATGTTGTTGAGGGTCAGGAAATCCGCAGCCTTTGCCTTCTCGAAGGCAAGCTTTACGACCTTCCTCTGACGCTCCGTGCGGTTGAAATCCGTATCCATCAGGCGCAGCCTCGCATAGGCCACTGCCTGAACGCCGTCGAGATGATTCATGCCGGCATGCTCGAGCTGATAGGATCCGACGCCGGTGCTGTTGACGGTTTCCGTGATATACGCATTGATATAGCGAAACTCCGAGTCACTGATCTCGATATCGATTCCGCCCAGGATGTTGATGGCATCCGCGATCGCCTTCCAGTTAAAGGTTGCGTAATCATCCACCTTCACATCCGTGTTGTGCTCTACGGCCCAGACAGCCTGTTCCGGTCCTCCGCGGAAATAGGCCTCGTTCAGCTTATGGAAGGTTCCATCCTCACTGATCTGGCTGTAGGTGTCCCGGTACAGTGATACAAGACGGATCTCTCCCGTCTCCATATTAAAGCGCGCAAGGACATTGACATCGGAAAGCACTTCCTTTCCGACGCTGCCGTTTCGTGAATCCACGCCGAAGACTGCCACGGTATAGTAGCCGGGCTGTGCCGTATGCGCGGCACCGCCGAAGATCCGCCATCCGGCATAGGCCGCTCCGGAAAGAAGGAGCAGCAAAAGTCCGATCAGGATGATCCTAAACGGGTGCTTTTTTTTCGGCGTTTCCCGCCGCACGCTTTCATTCGCGTGTGCCGGACGCCCGTTTTCATGCCGCTGTACCGGACGCTCGTTTCTTTGTGTTTCATACCGGCGGGTATTTGTGTGTGAAGGATCCGTCCGTTCGGTCATGTTGCGGACCCTTTCTTCATATCCCCCGGCTGTTTCTGTGTGACGGATCAGCGTTTCCTCCGTCATGACCGGCCCGCTTCCGGCATGGTTTCCGGCAGCTGCTCTTCGATTCTGATACACCTCATCCGTATAACGGCTCTCTGTACGTTCCCCTGCCGCGGTGCCGGAGTTTCCTGTATGACGCGGACGTGCGGCGCTTCTTCGTCTGCTGCGCCGCACCTCCGTAAATATTTCATCTTCGTTTGTATTATCGTTTATACTCATAAGCCAAGCTGCTGCCTCCACAGCACATCCACATCATAAAGAAGATAACGGTAGTCTTTTCCTTCCGGCTTGTCTCCCCAGGTCACGTCGACCCATTTCGGTACGCCGTTCACATAGACGATATTGCGCTCATGAAGCCCGTAAGGGCCCTCGCCCGGGACTGTCACGCTCCGGCAGTATCTTCCCGTCATCCAGCACAGAGCCTCAAATGATTTGGCATATCCCTCACATACGCTGCTGCCTTCGATCACGGCACTGTAGGCGCTGTGGGAAGTCGGCTTGTATTCTTCGTCAAAGGTCACTCTGTCGCAGAGCCAGTCAAAGAAATAGCGGTATGCCGCCTCATCATCCGCAGGAGCATTGGCTGCAACCTGCCTGAGAACTGAGGACGCTGCGTCATGCTGCCGCATGCATTCATAGGGATTGGATCCGGGAAGCCATCCCGCAAACAGTGTCGGGACCCCGGTCACATTGCCCGATGCATGATACCTGAGGCCAAACCCCTTCGCGCTGCTCTCCACGACCTCGGCCGTCATCTCCGGGAAGCCCTCGGCAGTATAGCATACCCCGAAGTCATCCTGCCCTAAAAACAGCTCACGGACATTGTAGCAGAACTGATATCCGTCCGTGCCGGGAGCCAGCTGCACCCGTGTATCAAACATCTGTGCCGTATCCGCCCCGGTATCCTGAAATACATGGGCGCGCAGGGTATCCAGAACAGCCTGGTACTGCTCATAGGTCACGGAGGTATCCATCCAGTTCCGGCGAATATAGTTCTCGGCATGAGCTTCGATCGACGCCGTATTCCAGCCGGCAGCAGCCACGGGAATGATAAGGGCAAGCGCCATCCGCCGCAGTGTTTTATGGAACCATGTCTGTTTTCTGATCATATACCTGTCCCCACTTTAGAAATACGCATCGTTCTCGGAAAGGTTTCTGACTGTCTGCTTCGCCTTTTTGAACAGCAGAAAGATAAAGACAAAGAACAAAACAAGATATATTCCGCTTTCCCCTGTTGCGATAAAGTCATACAGGCCGTGCAGGATCACCGGAAGCAGGACTGCCTGGGACCGGAGCTTTTTGCTTGTCACCTCGTCACCATAGAGTGATGCCCGCTTAGCGGCACCGTACAGGGCGCCCATGAAGACACCGAAGCTCGCGTGTCCGGGAATCGCCGTCACGGCACGGACGATTGCTGTCCCGAAGCCGAACTGCATGACATAGCCGATGTTCTCCCAGAGGGCAAAGCCCAGGGAGATCGCCACGGCATAAACAACGCCGTCAAATACACAGTTGAAGGCCGGATGATTCCAGGTGGCCTTCTTCATGAGAAGATATTTGAAGCCCTCCTCGGAAACTGCCACGACAATGAAGTACATAAGGAGATCATGGATCAAAGTTCCTTCAGAAAAGACATACGAGAGGAAGGCAGAGCCAAGGGACTCTGTCAGAGCCGCAAGCACGGTTGCTCCGAGTCCCAGTAGGACAAGTCTTCGGATCAGTGCCGGCGGTTCCGCTTCCAGCCGGTCTGCCTTACGGATATAGTTAAGGAGCATAATGGCGGGAATGACCGCCGCAGCAATTAGGATGATCATCTTTGACCCCTCAGCTTTCTTAAATCGTCTGCGCTGCCTCCAGCGCCGCATAAACACCGTTTTTCTTCAACAGTTCCTCCCTGCTGCCCTGCTCGAGAATGTGATGCTCCTCGATCACGGCGATCCGGTCCGAATTTCTGACAGTGGAGAGCCGGTGGGCGATCACAAGGCAGGTCCTGCCCTTCGACAGCTCGTCGAAGCTCTCCTGGATCCTGGCTTCCGTCACGGAATCGAGAGCCGAGGTGGCCTCATCCAGGATCAGGATCGGCGGGTTCTTTAAGAACACGCGGGCGATGGAGATACGCTGTTTCTGTCCTCCGGAGAGCACCACGCCCCGCTCTCCCACATAGGTATAGTATCCGTCAGGCAGCTGCATGATATCCTCATGGATCTCCGCCCGCTTTGCTGCCTCCACGATCTCGGCCTCCGAAGCTTCCGGTCGTCCATAGCGGATATTGTCAAGCACCGTTCCCGCAAAAATGAATACATCCTGCTGGATAATGCCTATATTTTTCCGAAGGCTCCTCTGCGTGATCTTCCGGACATCCGTTCCGTCCACCAGAACAGCCCCCTCCGTCACATCATAAAAGCGCGGGATCAGGTGGCAGATGGTCGTCTTGCCGCCGCCGGAGGGTCCTACCAGGGCGAACTTTTCTCCCGGATGGATCTCCATGGTGACACCTTTGAGCACCGGCACGCCGTTGCTGTAGGAAAAGCCCACATTGTCCAGCCGGATATCTCCCCGTGCCTTTTCCAGGTCCACTGCATCCGGCGCGTCTTCGATCTCCGGACGGGTCCGCATGAGCTCCAGGAAGCGCTCAAAGCCTGCCATTCCCTGGCTCCAGGTCTCCATGAAAAAGGTGAGCTTGCGGATCGGTGATGTAAAGGTCGATACGTATAGAGTAAACGTGATCAGATCGATATAGTTCATGCGTCCGCGCATGATCAGATATCCTCCGATCGTGATCACCACGATCTGCATGATGCCGACAGCGCCCTCGATCCCGGCGTTAAACAGCCCCATGGCACGGTAGTACGCTTCCTTGCTGGTCTTGAAGGCCTCATTGGCGACATTGAATTTGGCCCCCTCCACTGCTTCATTGGCAAATGCCTTGGAGGTCCGGACACCGGAGATGCCGCTCTCGATGGCGGCATTGATCTCGCCGGTTTTTTTCTTGACCTCTTTATTGGCATTCTGCATGCGCACACGCTGTCTCAGCGAGAAAATGATACAGGCCGGCATCATGGCCAGAAGCACCAGGGCAAGAGGCACATTCACTGTCAGCAGGATCAGCAGCGCGCCCAGAATGGAGATGGAACACATCAGGATGTTTTCAGGGCCGTGATGAGCGAGCTCCACGATCTCAAAGAGGTCATTGGTCGCCCGTGCCAGAAGTACTCCCGTACGGTTCTTGTCAAAAAAACTGAAGGACAGTTCCTGCATGTGCATGAAGACATCATGCCTCATATCCGCTTCGACCCGGGTGCCCATCCGGTGTCCGATCACCGTGACAAAGTACTGAAGCAGGGCACTCAGGATATAGGCCACGAACATAATGCCCATGACGGTAAAAAAGGTTCTGTACAGACTCTGCGGAAGAAGCTCCCGCATAGCCCAGCGCGACACCATGGGAAATGCGAGGGCAATGAGCGCGCTGACAACGCAGAAGAGCATATCCAGCACAAACAGGCCCAGATGCCCGCGGATATAAGCCGCGAACACACTGAACCTTGACGCGTTAAAGTCAATGTTCCTCTGGTTCATACTTCTTACTCATGCCGGCCGCGATCTCTGGCTGCTGCCATAAGGAAATGCGGCATTATCAGCTTTCTTTTCCTGAAACGGATCCCTTAAGCTCCTCCAGAAAATGGTACAGAAGCTCTGCAGTCATCCCCCAGACGATCTCCGGCTTTGTTTTATAAAAATAATAGTTCTTGCGTATTTTATGCCAGCGATAATTCTTTCCGTTCTGGATCATGTCGTACGGGAATCCGTCGTTGAGATGCATCTCATACCGCCCGCCGCTGATCAGGGGCTCCATATCGAGAAGCTCCCTTAAGGGGACCAGAAAGGTCTTTGAGACCTCATCCGCCGACCAGCTGTCCTTATAATCCTCGATGCGTCCGAGAAATGCGCTGATCTCCGAGCCTCCGGGACCTGTCATTCTGTAAAGAGGCGCGATCACGCGGATCTGTTCCCGCCCGATCTCAAGCTCCTCCATGGTTTCCCGGATCACCGTCTCTTGTGTCGTCTCACCTGATTCCACACGGCCGCCGGGAAAACAGACCTCGCCTCCCTGGTCGATCCTCGGATTTCTGAGTTCAAACAGGATGTGGTCCTCCCCGTTTCTTTCCACGAGGGGGATCAGCACCGCTGCGTCGATTGCTCCCGGGGCCTTGATCCGTTCTGCCCGGTGATCCCGGAATAATTCATCGATCATATATGGTAGTTCCCTTAATTCTCATGCTTCCTGCTGTAGATCATATATCCGACTCCGCCTGCAACGCCCAGGACTCCGAGCACTGCCAGCACCTTCCAGAGTACGGACATAAGCCCCGTCACAAAGGACTCCGGTCTGTGCGCAGCCGCAGTGCCGCCGCTGTTTTCAGCATCTTCAGCTTTATCCTTATCCGCCGGATCCGGACCGAATTCAAAGATCACGCTGCTTTCTTCAGCCGCGAGCTTTGTCTCGTTTTCCGCTGCCGCCTTGGTGCTTTCCGCTTCCTTCAAAAGGTCTTCTTCCTTATTTTTGTCAGTAGAAGTCTCCTGATCCGCAGTGCTGACAGCCTTCTGCCCTGCAGACGAAGAACCGGTCCCTGCAGGCTTTGTTTCGTTCTTACTGCTCTTCCGGCTTCCTGACGCATTGTCTGCAGGCTGCGCTGCCTGCTGCTGCGGGAGCTTGCTCGAAGGCGGGGTATTCGTGCTCAGGCTTCCGGGTGCGGGAGTCTGTGCCGGCGGCGCTGACGGTACGAGATTGCCTGCTGCAGGCTGAGATGCATAGGGCCCGCTGACGGTCCCGGGAGAGATCACGGAAGATCCGTCTGAGTAGCTTCCGCTGCCGGTGCTTCCATAGGTAGAAACACTGCCGTCCTCACGTACGACGACCAGGCCCTTTTGACCCGTGCCGTTCGAGCCGCCGCCTCCGGAGCTTCCGGAGGATGAGCTCTTTCTGGTAATGGACCAGGTGATCTCGAGGTCCTTACTGCTTCCGTCCTCCCATACATAGCCCTCCTGAAGCTTTGCGACCGCCTTGTAGCTGCCAGGCTTTAAGGCTTTATCTTCTGTAAGCGTATAGCCGTTCCCGGAAGCAACGCCGGTCTGCTCCTTGCCGTTATAATCAAGCTTCTTTCCTTCCGGGGCCTTGACCTTCAGGGGTTCGATCGACCATGCGATCTCCAGGTCCTTTGCGGATCCGTCTTTCCAGACATAGCCTTCCGAAAGCTTCGCGACTGCCTTGTAGCTGCCGGGCTTCACTGCCTTATTCCCGCTTAAGGTATATCCGTTTCCGGCGGCGACGCCGGTCTGCTCCCTGCCGTTGAAGCTGAGCTTCTGCCCTGCAGGCGCCTCAGCCTTCAATGCCGCGATCGACCATGCGATACGCTTTGGGGAAGTTGTTTTATCCGACCAGTTCAGAAACCGGACCGCTGTATAATCGGAAGGCGTTGCCGGCCTCCCGTAGACTGCCTTTCCTGAAGCGATCTCACGCCCGATGTTTTCCGGAAGCGGCTCGATCAGCTCAAGCTCCATTTCATAGCTTCCGGGCTTCACAGCGCTCTTTACGCCGGAACGCAGCCTGTATTTCTGATCCAGTCCGGGAAGCGCAGCGCCCGCCTGCTCCTTGCCGTTATAGTTTAACCCGGATGCTGCCTTAGGCGACTCGACGGGCTCCACCTCGATCATCAGTCCTCCGAGAGTATAAGTCTCCACGGCAGTATCGGCGAATGCAGTCACAGACAGCTGCAGCGCCATGAGTCCTGCTGCGGACAAAGCACATATATTACGGAAAAAACGCATCTTGTTTCTCATGCCGATACACCTCCCTTTCCAAAGGAACCTTTCCTTTGCGAGGATTATAGCATGACGCGGCGGGAAAATCCCGCTTTGGCAAAAACCTTAAACATATATCCGCAGAATCGTAATACGCTTAAAAAATCCGTAAAAACAAGCTCATAAATGCGTCA
>CAMNFX010000049.1 GCA_946537585.1 uncultured Lachnospiraceae bacterium | reverse complement strand
GTCTGTGATATCGGGATCCCTGATCAGGTATATCAGGATCTCATGATCTCAAAGCAGTGATTGATGTATATGGCATTGGAGACGGTCGTGATTACGCTGCGCAGAAGCTTCCCATCCTCTGTTTCCTCATCCGTACCGCCGGACAGCTGTACTGCGGATGCTCCGCCCTTTCCGGCAAGTCCGAAGATCTGCCGGAGCGTATTCTCAAAGCTTTCGCAGAAGGAATCATAGACATTTCCCGTAGAGGATACTTCCTGCTGCTTCTTAAAGAGCGTTTCGATATTGTCCATGGATAAGACCAGCTTGGCGATCATAATAAACAGCAGATAGGCGATCTGCTCTTCATTATACTGCTTTTTGACAGGCTTTGCGATGTAGCCCTTCTTCACATAGTTGCTGACCATGGAAGGAGTGGCTTCGATACAGCCTAAGGGCCCTAAGACAACATTGATATATTTGACGGTCTGATCCAGATACAGTCCGATATTGGGGATCTCTCGATAACGCGGCATCCGGAAATGTTCGATATCAGCTTTCACATCAGTTTCCTTTTCTGTTCTGCTTGAAAAAGCACGGTCTGCTACACAGCACTGTACAGTTCAGTCTCTGTTAGTATATCCCGTTTTCGGGAAACATACAATCGGTTTATGAAAACCCTTTACAAGGCTGAAATAGCTCTTTAAAATGAGGATAAGCTTTATTTTTGACTTTTCGTATGGAGGAACCTATGGCATACCGAATCGTATCGGATTCTTCTTCCGATATTTTAGCAAAAGACGATCCGAACTACCGGTCGGTGCCGCTGCACATTCTGTTCGGAGAGCAGGACTGGCCGGATACTGCCGAGACAGATCTGGCTGCTTTTGACGCTGCCATGGACGCGAACACAGGCCGTTCATCCACCTCCTGCCCCTCTCCGCTTGAGTGGTATGAGGCATTCGGAGACGCTGAGGTCGTTTACTGCTTTACCATCACCTATTCTCTTTCCGGAAGCTATAACAGCGCTATGACCGCCAAGGGAATGTATGAGGATGAGTATCCTGACCGGCATGTTTACGTCTGCGACTCCTATGCGACCGGCGGGCGGATGGTTCTGATGATGGACTATCTGAAGGAGCTTCTGGATGCCGGAACGGCTTATGAGGAAGCTTATCACAAGGTCATGCGGTACCGTAACCAGACTGAGCTGATGTTTACGCTGCAATCCATGAAGATGCTGGCTGCCAACGGCCGCGTCAGTCCGCTGATCGCAAAGGCAGCAGGGCTTCTGGATATGCGCCTGATCGGCCGCGCCAGCGAGGAAGGAAAGCTGACGCTGATCGATCGCCACAGGGGGGCGCGCCGCGTACTGCTCGGCACCTTCAAACAGATGCTCTCTTACGGCTACAACGGAGGGAGGGTCGTGATTTCTCACAACCGGAACTTAGAGGACGCAAACGGACTGGCAAAGCTGATCCGTGAGAAATTCGGCGAGAAGGTCCCGATCGATATCCACCGCACGACCGAGCTTTGCAGCTATTATGCCGAAAAGGGCGGTTACATCATCGGATTTGAAAAGGACGGCTGTGACCGGCCGCTGCCCGCATAAACATTATATCCGCAAAACAGTATTTCCCCGCAGCAAGGCGCACTGACCGCCTTTTTGCGGGGAATTTTTCATGTTAAACATGCTTTTCAGCCATTCAAGCCGGCATGTGCTGAACAGTTACATTTTTTAAAGCATATTTTGCGAATGCCGCCGCCGCAGGGGAAATCACCTTCTCATCCGGTATGGCGATCCCGATCTCGACCTCCTGCTTCGGCCAAAGGGGAAGGATCGCGATCCTGTCTTCATACTGCCTTGCGGTGATCTGGTTTTCCATGCTGATCCCGAGCCCCGCTTCAACCATGGCGTATCCTGCAAAGAGGTCCTCCGTCGTAAGCCTCGTCTGCGGCATGATCCCGTTGCGTTCCATCAGCATGGAGCCGTCGGATTCCTTTTGCGGGTACAGCTTGATATACGGCTCATGTTCAAACTGCCGGAGGGGAAACGGTTCTCCGGGATGCGCTGTGATAAAAGGGTGATTCTTAGGAAGGATCGCTACGATCTCGTCCCGGAGCAGGGGAATAAAACGAAACTCTCCTTCACGCCGGCTCATGATGCAGAAATCCCCTCTGCGTTCCCTGATCGCCTGCGCCATTTCCGAGCTCGTGCCTTCCAGAATGTCTACCTGTATGCCCGGATGCTGCGCTGAAAAACCTGCGATCATCTGCGAGAGCCAGGGATAATACACACTGTAGACGGAGCCTGCCGAAACCATTCCTGTCTCGATGCCGCGGATCGAGCGCGTCTGTTCTTCATAATGCTTTCCCCAGTAACTCATCTCCCTGATTGCAGGAAGCAGCTGCTCGCATTCTCTGGTCGCCCGTACGCCTTCCTTCCCGCGGATCAGAAGCGTAAGCCCCGCGTCCTTTTCCATGGAGGCGATCATCCGGCTGATCCCGGAAGGGGTATAATCCAGTTTTTCCGCCGCTGCCGAGAGACTGCCCTCTTCCAGTACGCAAAGCAGCACGCTGCACTTTTCAGAATCCATATATCCTTCCCCTTTTCCTTTTTTTACAGCCGGCCCCTGACTCATCTGAACCTTGTCTCAGAACGGGCTTGTTATCCCATCCGCTTTTCTGACATGGAGACTCTCAGCGGCAGCGGAACGGGCATATGTTAAATTTACCCTATCTTTGCGTTTTTGTCAAAGATAGATTGATTTTATGTCGCTTTACGCAAATAAGATCTCATGTTATATTGGCCTTGCTGAAAAGAGCAGCGGGTCCTGAACATAAAGGTCATCACCCGGAATCACGAAATGAAATCATACAGGCTTCGCAAAGCCCTGAAAGGGAGATACATCATGACACAGAGAAAAGCGGAAATCTTACTTGCGGCACTGATCATCGCCAGAAGCGCATCCTTCCTGTTTTCCAAGATCGGCCTTCAAAGCCTCGGTATCTTCAATATGATCGCGGTCCGGTACCTGATGGCATTTGCCATTCTGGGATTCATATTCCGCAAAAAACTGATGCGGGTCCATCCCGGCACCGTCATCCGCAGTGCTGTCTTAAGCGGCGTATTTTTCGCGATCCTGGTCGCTGAGCTCAACGGCCTCAAGCGGACGGACGCTTCCACGACCGCATTCCTTGAGAACAGCGCCGTCGTTTTTGTTCCGCTGTTTCATTCTCTCGTGATCCGCAGGCTTCCCCGTCCGGTCACGATCGTGAGCAGTCTCATCGCTCTTGCCGGTATTTTCTGCCTGACCATGAAGGGAGGACTCCATGGCATCGGCACCGGTGAGCTCTTTGCTCTCGGGGCTGCGCTGATGTACACCGCCTATATCCTGGTCAGCGCTGCTTTCGGCAACGGCAAGGAGGTTTTCGAGATGGGCGTCCTTCAGAACGGTTTCCTCGGCCTCTACGGGCTGATCGCTTCCCTGTTCTTTGAAATGCCGAGACTCCCCGAGACCGGCGCGGAGTGGGGATGCATCCTTGGCCTTGCAGTCATCTGCTCCGCTTTCGGACTGACCCTGCAGCCGGTAGCCCAGAGCCATACCACGCCGGAACGCGCCGGACTTCTCTGCGCCATTTCTCCGGTATCCGCTTCTCTGATGAGCATGCTCTTCATGGGTGAGCGTCTCGGAGTCTCCGGCCTGATCGGCGCTGCCCTCATCATGTCCAGCATTTTCATTCCGAAGCTCGAAGCCGTGATTATAAACGCGTTCAGCAGACTCAGTACCCGCCGGAACACCGCCCTGCTTGCCGCAGGAAGCAGACGCGTGACCCTTGCCTGATATCACTTTAGCTGCCGTTTCCAACCGAACCCCCTAAACTTAAAAAAGCCTTTGTACAGAGCTGTTCCGGCTCTGTGCAAAGGCTTTTTGTTTTGCCGGAAAGCATTCTTCCGAACGGTCGGCCACAGCTTGCGAAGGCACTGGAAGAAGACTATAATGAAGTAAATCGTAACGGTTCAGCACCTGCCTGATTGAATGGCGGAAAGCAGCGGCTGAACAGTTGCAGAATATCCGAGTTATATCACCAGCTTTCACCAGGAGGAATTGCGGTATGGCGACTTTAGTTTATGACTGTATTGCCGGGATCGCAAAGACGATCATTGACAACAGGGATTTTCTCACAGACTTAGACCGGGAGATCGGCGATGCCGATCACGGCGTCAACATGGCCCGCGGATTTCAGGCGGTTCTTGAAAAGGTCCCTCAGGATGTCCCTGATATCGGCGCGGTCCTGAAAAAGACCGGCATGACACTGCTGTCTACCGTAGGCGGCGCTTCGGGGCCTCTCTACGGCACTGCTTATATGGAAGCGGGCAAGGTGTCCATGGGAAAGGAAACGCTGACGCCGGAAGATCTGCGGGATATGCTTGACGCAGCCGTCAAGGGCGTTGAAAAACGGGGAAAGGCCGTGCAGGGAGAAAAAACCATGCTCGACGCCCTGATTCCTGCTCTTGAAGCATATACCGCAAAGCTCGAAGCCGGAGCCTCTCTTTTGGAAATGCTCGATGCTGCCTGCGCAGCTGCCCGGGACGGTGTGGAATATACCAAAACCATCCGCGCCACCAAGGGCAGAGCCAGTTATCTCGGAGACCGCAGCATCGGTCATCAGGACCCCGGCGCCACCTCAGCTCTGCTGACACTTGAAGCGATCCGGGATTATTGCAGGGAGGCCTGAAATGGTAGGACTGGTCATTGTTTCACACAGCTCTAAAATAGCGGAGGGGGTACGGGATCTTGCAGGACAGATGGCACCCGACTATCAGAACCTGATCCCTGCCGGAGGGCTCGAGGACGGCTCCCTCGGCACCGATCCCATGAAGATCCTTGATGCCATGAAAACTGCCAATGAGGGCGACGGCGTGGCACTTTTAGTGGATCTCGGCAGCGGCATCATGAGCGCGGAGACTGCCGTTGAGCTTCTGGACGGGGAATTCCCCGCCCGGATCATCGACGCTCCCCTGGTGGAGGGGGCCGTGGTCGCAGTAGTCGAAGCCTCCACCGGCGCGTCGCTTGACGAAGTGGTAGCTGCAGCGGAGGAATCCCGGGGAGAGCTGAAGCTTTAACTCTTCCTCTTCGCCTGTAACCCGGCAGCACAGATCAGACACGAAAAAAGCGCGCAGCTTATAGCAAACTGCCCCTTTGCAGGGCAGCTCATATTCATTTGTTTAATACGTAACTGTTTCAGGAGGGTTCCGTCATGAAGAAGCTTATCAATGAAGTCGATAACGTAGTCAGCGAAATGCTCGACGGCATGGCCAAAGCGTGCCCGCAGTATGTCCGGCGTCTCGAAGGGCTCGATGTCCTGGTGCGTGCCGGAGGCTCTGCGGGCAAGGTCGCACTGGTCTCCGGCGGAGGCAGCGGTCACGAGCCGGCACATGGCGGCTTTGTCGGAAAAGGCATGCTGGATGCTGCAGTAGCCGGTGCAGTCTTTACCTCTCCCACTCCCGACCAGGTCTATGAAGCCATCAAGGCTGCCGACGGCGGCAAGGGCGTGCTGCTGGTGATCAAAAACTATACCGGCGATGTGATGAACTTCGAAATGGCTGCCGATATGGCTGCGGATGAAGGCATCGAGGTCGAACAGGTGATCGTTGCCGACGATGTCGCAGTGGAGGACAGCACCTTCACGACCGGACGGCGCGGGATCGCGGGCACCATTTTTGTCCACAAGATCGCAGGCGCCTGCGCTGAGGCAGGCGGAGACCTGGCAGATGTCAAACGTGTCGCCGAAAAAGTCATTGCCAACGTCCGTTCGATGGGCATGGCGCTGGATGCCTGCACGGTTCCTGCTGCCGGAAGACCCAGCTTTGATCTCGCCGATGATGAGGTCGAGATCGGCATCGGCATCCATGGCGAGCCCGGTGTGAACCGTGAAAAGCTGAGCTCTGTCAATGACATCAGCGATAAGCTCCTGGAAAAGATCCTTGCAGAGGGCATCTATGCACCCGGAGACCGGATCGCCGTCATCGTCAACGGCATGGGCGGCACTCCCCTGATGGAGCTCTATATCGCCAATAATCATATCCATGATGTCCTGACCGAAAAGGGCCTTGTCATTGCGAAGACCCTGACCGGCAACTTCATGACCTCCCTTGACATGGAGGGCTTCTCCATCACGCTTTTAAAGCTCGATGAGGAGCTCGAGGCCCTGCTGAATGCTCCGGCGGATACGCCGGCCTTTGTACAGGCATAAGGAGGCACGATAAATGAAGACTTTTGAGTATACCATTACGGATCCGGTTGGCATTCACATCCGCACCATTACGCCTCTCGTAAAAAAGATCAAGGAATTTCCGGGAGTAAGCGCCTCCATCAGCCTGGGCGACAGCACCGCGAACCTTCTTCGGACCACTGCGGTACTGAAGCTTGCTGTAAAGCATGGAGACAAGGTTGCCGTCAATGTGGAGGGTGAAAACGAAGAGTCCGCAGCGGCTGCCATTGAAGCTTTCTTTAAGGAGAACTTATAAACATTTTATCTGCCCGGCTCTTAAAGTAAGTGCCGGGCTCTTATTCATCCGGCTTATGATCAGCTAAAGGAGGAGCAGACCATGATCACGATCAGAGGTATCGGCGTATCCCCCGGGATCGCCTGCGGTCCCCTTCATTTTCATCAGACAGAAGCCGTCCGGGTGCAGCGGGATACTGTCACAGACCCGGAGGCGGAGTGGAACCGTTTCCTTCTGGCACAGGAAAAAACGATAGAGCAGCTGGGGATCCTGGCGGAAGAGGCACGTAAGACCTCCGGCGATGAAGCGGCCGATCTTCTGGAGGGCCACCAGCTTCTTGCGGAGGACCCGGACCTGACAGACGCGGTGGAAGCCCTGATCCGCGAACAGAGGCTTTCAGCGGAAGCGGCTGTCATCGATGCGGGCGCGGCAATGGCCGAAGAGTTCGATGCTTTGGATGACCCGTATCTGAAGGCCCGCGCGGCAGATATCAGGGATGTGTCGGGAAGGATCGCATCTTGTCTTTCCGGAAACAAGGCTGCAAAAGAACCGGACGGACCGGTGATCCTCGCCGCAAAAGACCTGGCCCCGAGCGAAACAGTGCAGCTTAACAAGGAGAAGGTTCTCGGGCTCATCACCGAAGAGGGCTCCGAAAACGGCCACACTGCCATTCTGGCAAGGACCTTCGGGATCCCGGCCATCATCAATGCCAAAGGTATTCTCGATCCTTCGCTGGAAGGAAAAGAGGCCTTCATGGACGGCGGCAGCGGCAGCATCTATATCGATCCTGATCCGGAAACAAAGGAAGTGCTTCTGAGGAAGAAGGAAGAAACAGAAAAGCAGACACAGCTCATGCAAAGTCTGAAGGGAAAGCCTGCCGTCAGCAAAGACGGGCAGCGGATCCGGATCTACTGCAACATCGGAGGACCTGAGGATGTTCCCGCAGTTCTTGAAAATGACGGTGAGGGCATCGGTCTCTTCCGCAGCGAGTTCCTATATCTCGGCCGCGAGGACTATCCGGACGAGGAGACGCAGTTTCAGGCTTACCGTAAGGTCCTTACAGCCATGGGAGACCGGGAGGTCATCATCCGGACCATGGACATTGGCGCAGATAAGCAGATTGATTATTTCAACCTGCCAAAGGAAGAAAACCCCGCCCTTGGCATGCGCGCTCTGCGCATCTGCCTCGACCGGCCTGAGATCTTCCGAACCCAGCTGCGGGCTCTGTACCGCGCATCCGTCTATGGGAACCTCGGCATCATGTTCCCCATGGTAGCAAGCGTCTGGGAGGTGCAGGAAGTAAAAACCAGATGCGAGCAGGTGAAGCAGGAGCTGATCGCGGAGGGCATTCCTGTCTCTGAAAGTATCAGGATCGGCATCATGGTGGAAACGCCTGCCGCTGCTCTTATGAGTGACCGGCTGGCGCAGCTTGTGGACTTCTTCTCTGTCGGCACCAATGATCTGACCCAGTATACGCTGGCCTGCGACCGGCAAAACAGCAGCCTTGGCAGATTCCGCGACACCCACCATCCTGCTGTCTTAAGGCTTCTGAAGCTGATCACGGAGAATGCACACAGGTACGGCACTGAAGTAAGTATCTGCGGCGAGCTTGCGGCAGACCTGGATCTTATGGAGTTTTTCCTTTCCATCGGCATCGACGAACTGTCCGTATCGCCGCGTTCTGTCCTTCCCTTAAGACAGAAGGTCCGGGATACCGATGTATCCTCCTGCAAAGAAAAGCTGCTCGACGCCATCATGAGCGAGCAGCCATAAAAATAAGGGGCAGTTCCTTTCCCAGTGAACTGCCCCGATTTTTAATATTACAAAAGCCGTATACCTGATTTGTATACGGCTTTTTTCAGTAGGCCCAGAGGGGCTCGAACCCACGACCTCTCGCACGTGAAGCGAGCGCTCATC
>CAMNFX010000048.1 GCA_946537585.1 uncultured Lachnospiraceae bacterium | reverse complement strand
GCACGCATGAAGTTTTCCGCATCAAATTCCTGCAGGTCTTCCGCATGTTCTCCTACGCCGATGTATTTGACCGGGATGTTAAACTCATGAGAGATCGCAATGACGATCCCGCCTTTTGCGGATCCGTCCATTTTGGTCAGTATGATTCCTGTCGGGTCGCATACGGAGACGAATTCCCTCGCCTGGGAGATCGCGTTCTGTCCGGTGGTGGCATCCAGAACAAGCAGCACCTCTTTGTGTGCGTCCGGAAGGCTTCGCTCAAGGATCCGGTTGATCTTTCCGAGCTCTTCCATCAGATTTTTCTTATTATGCAGGCGCCCGGCCGTGTCGCAGATCAGAATATCCGCATTCCTGCTCTGGAAAGCCTGTACGGCATCATAGATCACCGCAGCGGGATCTGACCCTTCGGGCTTGGAAACGATATCAACGCCGGCGCGCTCCGCCCAGATCTCGAGCTGCTCGATCGCTGCTGCGCGGAAGGTATCGGCAGCGGCCAGGATCACCTTTTTCCCGTTCTGCCTGAATTTCATGGCCAGCTTGCCGATGGATGTTGTTTTTCCGACGCCATTGACGCCGATCACAAGGACAACAGACTTCTGCTCAGTAAACGCATACGCATCCTCCTGCGGGCGAAGTTCGGCTGCAATGGATTCGATCAGGGCGCGTTTCACATCCTCGGGCTTTTTCAGGTGTTCGCTGTAGACCCTGTCTCTCATCTTATCGAGGATCTGATCTGCGGCACTCACTCCTACATCCGCCATGACCAGGACCTCTTCGAGCTCTTCAAAAAACTCCTCGTCGACCTGGGAATAATCCCCGAAGACGGCATCAAGCCCGTTCGCTATACTGGCACTGGTTTTACTCAGGCCTTCCTTTAAGCGCTCGAAAAATCCCATACTCTGTTTCCTCCTTAATTCAGCTGGTCACTGACCAGATCCACGCTTACCAGCTTGGTAATGCCCTTTTCCTGCATCGTTACGCCGTAAAGCCGGTCAGCTGATTCCATCGTACCGCGGCGGTGTGTGATGACGATAAACTGTGTTCTTGCTGTAAGCTTATGGAGATATGTGGCAAAGCGGTATACATTGCCGTCATCGAGGGCGGCTTCAATCTCATCAAGAAGGCAGAAGGGCGAGGGCTTGAGGTTCTGGATCGCAAACAGCAGGGCGATGGCGGTAAGCGCCTTTTCGCCGCCGGAAAGCTGCATGATATTCTGAAGCTTTTTTCCGGGAGGCTGTACATGGATCGCAATTCCTGCGTCAAGCTCATCACCGGTTTTATCGGATTCCGCTGCTTCGGGGTCGTAAACGAGCTCCAGTGACGCCTGGCCGCCGCCAAACAATTCAGAAAATACTTTCTGGAACTGTTCGCGGATCAGACGAAACTGCTCATCAAACTGCTTTTTCATGCCTTCGTCAAGGCTGCGGATGATTTCCAGGATAGAGTTTTCCGAAGCGATCAGATCATTATGCTGGGCACTCAGGAAGGTATAGCGGTCGGAAACCTCCTTGTATTCATCGATTGCCTGAACATTGACAGGTCCGAGATTTTTGATATCAGCCCGAACTAAGTTCAGCTTCTGGCGGATCTTCTGCGAAGTCCCGAGGGTCTCATCATAGTACTTTCCGGCATCGGAAAGAGACATTTCATATTCCTGCCAGATATACTCAGACTGGGTATCCAGCTTCTGCTGCTCCTTGTCGATCTGGTTTTCGAGACGAATAAGATCCTTCTGAAGGCTCAGGATCTCTGCGCCAAGCTCATCTCTTCTGCTGACATAATCCGACTGAGAGCCTGCGATCTCTCCCCTGCGGTTTTCAATTTCGATGATCTCCTTTTCAAGAGCGTCCTTTCCCTCTTTGATATGGACGATATCTTCTTCTCTGGAGAGGATGTCCTTCCGGGCCTTTTCAATGCCTTCTCTGCTTTCTTCAAGCTGCCTTCTGAGATTTCTGCTCAAGCTTGTCCGCTGGGCCCAGGCCCCTGAGATCCGGTCGATATTTTCCCTGAGGAAGTCTGTTTTCTGCCGGAACTCGGCATAACGAAGACGCATATCCGACATGATTCCATAGCTTAAGGAATTGCGTTCTTCTGCGATCTCTCTCATCCTTAAGTTCAGATCATCGATCTCGCGGCTCTTTTGATCGATCAGCTTTTCGTGGCGGTCAATGATATCTCTCAGCTCTTCCACACGGGAGCTTAATCCCAGCAGCCGGTTTTCAAATTCGCTTAATTCTCTGTTTCTGCCGATGAGGTTGGAGCTGATCTTATATGCGCCGCCGGACATGGAACCGCCCGGGGATAAGAGCTCTCCCTCCAGGGTGACGATCCTCAAGCTCTGTCTGTATTTATTCGCGATATTTAAAGCGTGATCTATATGGTCGACGACCAGAACATTTGAGAGCAGATATTTCACGAGATCTTCGTATTCCGGTTCGCATTCTACCAGTTCGGAAGCGATCCCGAGAGCGCCGATCTCGCCTGCAGCCTGTCTGTATTCGTTCTGGATACGGTATTTCAGTGAATCAAGCGGCAGAAATGTTGCACGGCCCTGCCGCGTACGCTTCAGATAGCTGATCCCGGCCTTTGCGCTGGCCTGATTTTCCGTGACTACATTCTGAATACGGCCGCCAAGTGCGGTCTCAATGGCTGTTTCATAATTCCGGCCGGTGTGGATCAGATCGGCAACGACACCGTGAATGCCGCCGATCCGCTCCCGCTCTCTCATCAGGGCCCTGACACTTTCACCGAACCCTTCATAACGTTCCGCAAGGTTCTTCAGCTGATCATACCTGGCTGTTTCAGCGGCATATTCCTGCTTCAGCTTGTTGCGCCGGCTGTAGTAATCATTCAGTTCCGAGGTCAGTCTGTTATACTCTTCGGAAGCGTTTGAAAGCCAGGCAGCGGTCTGATCTTCTTTTTCACGGATCTGTGCGAGATCGTCTCGTTTATGGCGGATAGCCTGCATCCAGTCAGGCATGCGGAAGGAAAGGCCGTCTTCATCCTCCTCATCCTCATCCTCGTCATTGTCCTGCACGGCTTCCTTCAGGGCATCATTTCCGGCACATTCAGCCTCATAGAGAGAAAGAATACCGTCAATGCCCAGAAGACGCTCCCGGAATATGCCGACCTTGTCTTTCAGTTCGCCAAGCTCTTCCTCATCGATCCCGGTATCGGAAACATCCTCGCCGCTGATTGCGTCCAGGCTTTCGGACAGCTCATCGAGAGACTTCAGATACTGCAGTATATTCTGCTGTTCGCTGATCCTGTCCGTGTCAAGACGTTCAAGCTGATCCTTATATTGTGTTATGTTCTGTTCTCCTGCATGGATCTCGGTTTCCAGCACCTGGATCTGCCCCTGGAGATTCTGCAGAAGGACCTCGGCTTTTGCCGCCTCATCCTTTTTCCGGCCGATCTCTTCCTCGATCCGGCGCAGCGATTCCGCGAGACCGGCGCTGGCATCCTTCAGGCGGCTGCTTTCTTCATTTGCTTCATCAAGAGCAGCGCGTACAATATCCGTATTTGCTTTTGTTTTCTCCAGACTTTCCGCGAGGCTGCCGGTTTCACGAGTGAAAAGGTTCAGGTCAAGAAGCTTCTGCTCATCACGGAGCTTAAGATAAATCCGGGCTGTTTCCGCCTGACGTTCCAGCGGCTTTACCCGGCGTTCGAGCTCATTCAGAATGTCCGTGATCCGCTGCAGGTTGGCCCGCTCATTTTCCAGTCTGCGCGCCGCGATCAGTTTTCTGCGCTTGAATTTGACGATCCCTGCCGCCTCATCAAACAGGCCGCGGCGGTCCTCGGGACGGCCGTTTAAGATCGCGTCGATCTGTCCCTGACCGATAATGGAATATCCTTCTTTGCCTATGCCGGTATCGTAAAACAGCTCCTGGACATCTTTCAGCCTTACATTCTGTCCGTTGAGCATGTATTCAGACTCTCCGGAACGGAACAGGCGGCGGGATACGGTAACTTCCGTATAATCGACCGGAAGAACACCGTCGGAATTGTCGATCGTTATGGACACAAAAGCAAAGCCCTGTGCTTTTCTGAGCGCAGTGCCCGCAAAAATGACGTCCTGCATCGCAGTACCGCGGAGCTGTTTGACCTTCTGTTCACCCAGCACCCAGCGTACGGCATCGGCAATATTAGACTTTCCCGAGCCGTTCGGACCGACGATGGCAGTGACGCCGTCATTAAACTGCAGCAGGGTTTTATGCGCGAAAGACTTAAAACCCTGTATTTCAATTGATTTCAGATACATGAGCGTATAAGCTCCTCAGGAATGGAAGAAAGGCTCAGACCAGATGCAGCTTTCTGCATGCCTTCATGGCTGCATCCTGCTCGGCGTTTTTCTTGGAATGTCCGTCCCCCTCGGCAATGAGCCGGTCATTGATATACAGCTCCGCGTGGAAACGTTTCATATGCTCCGGACCGGAAAGAGGTTCCGTATGGTAAGCAAGGACATCCTCGCTGTTTTGCTGGACATAGGCCTGGATCAGGCTTTTGCCGTCCCGGAGAAGCGAGAGCTCGTTGATCTGTCCGATCACAAAACAATCAATGAACTGCTCTGCAGCCTCATATCCTCCGTCGAGATAGATCGCTCCGATCACAGCCTCAAAGGCATCTGAAAGGATCGACGCTTTCTCGCGTCCGTGACTGAGCTCCTCTCCGTGTCCAAGGTAGAGATAGTCTCCAAGGCCGATCGATCTGGCGCAGGTCTCCAAAGCTGTCTCAAAAACAAGAGAGGAGCGCTTTCTTGTAAGCTCTCCTTCCTCAACTAACGGATGTGCCTTATATAAATGATCTGATACTGCAAGTTCCAGTACGGCGTCTCCCAGAAACTCCAGCCGCTGGTTGCTTTCAAAACGCTGCATTCTCATCTCTCCGGAATAGGAGGGATGAATGAGAGACTGCCGCAGCAGTGAATCGTCATGAAACTGATATCTGATAATATTTTGAAGCTTTTGTAGATCTTTTTCCATGCAGAATTTATGAGAGATCCTTTATTTTTTCAACGACATCTGAAACGGTCTGAATGCTGCCGATCTCTTCGGGATCGATTTCTATGCCCAACTCGTCCTCAAATGCCATCACGATCTGTGCCATATCCAGAGAATCCGCATTAAGATCTTCAGTAAAATTCGAATCGGGTGTGATTTCATCCGGGTCGATATTCAGTACTTCTGCAATAATGCCGGCAATTTTTTCAAATTCCATAATCAGTTCTCCTACTATAAGCATCTGTGATTTGAGTATCTGCCCGGCGGTGAAAATGCTGAGCAGTTACTTTTTATATACATCATCACACGCAATTAATCAACACTTATGTGCTGCGGGACGGAAGTTTCTTTTCCGGTACTGTCTGCGATCGCGGCCGCGATCTTTTCTCCGACACCGGATGAAATATAGTCGCGTGCCTGCAGAAGGGCGTTTCTGATCTCCTTTCGGCTTGCGTTGCCATGGCATTTGATAACAGGTCCACGCAGTCCGAGAAGTACCGCTCCCCCATGCTCGGAAGCATCAAAGGACTTGATTTTCGCCCTCAGGGGTTTGATGATCACAGCAGCTGCCAGCTTGGTAAGAATGCTGCTCTTCAGCACATCCTTTATCATCCCCATAAGCACGCCTGCTGTTCCTTCGAGTGTTTTGATAATGGCATTTCCCGTAAACGCATCCGCAACGACGACATCCGCTTCTCCGTATACGACGTCACGAAACTCCACAAAGCCCTGATAATTGACATCCGGCATCTCTTTCAGCATTGCGTGAGCCTCTTTTGTCAGCGCATTTCCCTTCTCCTCTTCCAGACCGAGATTTGCGAGCTTCACGGACGGATTTTCGGAATGCATGACTTCTTTCATATAAATGGAGCCCATCTGCGCGAACTGGCACAGCCATTCCGGTTTTGCGTCTACATTGGCACCGCAGTCCATGAAGAAGCAAAATCCCTTTTTTGTCGGTACAAAGGCGGCGAGCGGTGCCCGCTGCACACCCGGAAGACGCCCTACCTTGAGCTGTCCGGCGGCAAGGAGCGCGCCCGAAGATCCGGCAGAAACAAAGGCATCTGCCTCTTTATTCTTTACAAGTTCCGCACCGCGGGTGATCGTAGAATCCTTCTTCTTTCGGATCGCCTGCACCGGTGCCTCATTCAGGGAGATCACCTCAGTGGCGTTGACAAAGCTGATGCGGGATCTCAGTTCCTGAGACCAGTCGGCTGTCTTCTGGCGCAGCGTTTCTTCAGGGCCGACCATAATAAGCTCAAAGCCGTCCGATGACCCGAGCGCGTCAAAAGCACCGTCAAGGTTGCAGTCAGGGCAGTTATCGCCGCCCATCATATCCAGGGCAATTCTGATCATGTTATTCCTTTCGATAAAACAACAAGGGCTTTCGACTGTAAGCCGAAAGCCCATGGAACGATTTCTAATAAAGTTCGGATCAATCCTCGACCTTTACGATCTCTCTCTTGTTGTATGAACCACAATTCTTGCAAACTCTGTGAGGCATAACCAGTGCTCCGCACTTACTGCACTTGACAAGATTGGGTGCGCTCATCTTCCAGTTAGCTCTTCTTGAATCTCTTCTGGCTCTGGATGACCTATTCTTAGGACAGATTGACATGTCTACACCTCCTTCTTCCGAAATACAACGTTTAAAGTATACTCACCGCTCATATTTTTGTCAAGAGAATAATTCATATTATGAGCAAAATTTTGATTACATAAAAACAGTATTCATAATCAAAATTTTTCGAAGGTTGCGTGACCTGATGCTGAACAGTTACCATACTTATACAGCCTGTATGGCAGTTCTTTCAGCAGGATCAGACCTCCGGCATCTTCTTCGATTTGATGTCTTCGAGTACACGGGAGATGAAATCGGAAAGCTGACATGCACCCTCGTCACCGTTTGCACGGGAACGGACGGATACGGTCTTTTCTGCCTGGTCCTTCTCACCGACGATCAGCATGTACGGAACCTTCTCCTTCTGAGCCTGGCGGATCTTCCATCCAAGCTTTTCGGAATGCTCGTCGATGGCTACACGGATGCCGGCTTCATCGATCTTCTCGGCGACTTCACGTGCATAATCCATGAACCTGTCAGAGACTGCAAGGATCTTCACCTGGGTCGGAGCCAGCCAGGTCGGGAAGGCACCGGCAGTATGCTCGGTAAGGATGCCGATGAAACGCTCAATGGAACCGAATACAACACGGTGGATCATGATCGGCTGATGCTTTTCACCATCCTGTCCCATGTACTCGAGATTGAATCTCTGCGGCAGCTGGAAGTCAAGCTGGATCGTACCGCACTGCCAGGATCTGCCTATGGCATCGATCAGATGGAAGTCGATCTTCGGACCATAGAATGCGCCGTCGCCTTCATTAAGGATGTAGTCGATACCAAGGCTTTCCAGCGCTTCTTTCAGCGCTGCCTCTGCATGCTCCCAGTCCTCATCGGAACCCATCGAGTTCTCGGGACGCGTGGAAAGCTCTACAAAGTATTTGAAACCGAACAGCTGATAGAACTGGTTGATCAGGTCGGAGATCGCTCTGACCTCGTCCTGGATCTGATCCGGACGGATATAGGTATGGGCATCGTCCTGCGTGAAGCAGCGGACACGGAACATGCCGTGAAGCTCTCCGGACTTTTCATGTCTGTGTACCAGACCAAGCTCTGCAAAACGGAGAGGCAGGTCACGGTAGGAACGGGGCTCTGACTGGTATACGAGAATGGAGCCCGGGCAGTTCATCGGCTTGACCGCAAAATCCTGGTCATCGATGACGGTCGTATACATATTCTCCTTATAATGATCCCAGTGGCCGGAGGTCTCCCAGAGGCTGCGGTTTAAGATGATCGGAGTGGAGATCTCTACATAACCGTTCTTTCTGTGAAGATATCTCCAGTAATCGATCAGCTGATTCTTTAAGGTCATGCCGTTCGGAAGATAGAACGGGAAGCCGGGACCGTATTCGCTGAACATAAACAGACCGAGATCCTTGCCGATCTTACGATGGTCGCGCTTCTTGGCCTCTTCGATCATTGTGAGATAGTTCTCCAGCTCTTCTTTGGTCTTGAAAGCGGTGCCGTAGATACGGGTGAGCATTTTGTTCTTTTCAGAACCTCTCCAGTATGCGCCGGCCAGAGTCTGCAGCTTAAATGCCTTGCCGACTTCACCGGTGGACTGCAGATGCGGGCCTGCACAAAGATCTGTGAAGTCTCCCTGCTTAAAGAAAGAGATCAGCTCTCCCTCCGGAAGATCATGGATCAGCTCTACCTTGTAGGGCTCCTCGCGCTCTTCCATAAGCTTGACGGCTTCTTCTCTCGGAAGCGCGAAGTATTCGATCTTCTCATTCTTCTTCACGATCTTGCGCATTTCGTTTTCGATGCCCTCGAGGTTTGCCTCTGAGATCGGCTCCGCAAAATCAATGTCGTAGTAGAATCCATCCTTGATGGACGGACCGATGGCAAGCTTTGCATTGGGATACAGGTGCTTGATTGCCTGCGCAAGCACATGTGAGCAGCTGTGACGCAATGTCGAGAGATACAACTCCTCGTT